>NZ_CAKKTL010000130.1:10946-14820 GCF_920664355.1 Protofrankia sp. CiP1_Cm_nod2 | reverse complement strand
GGCAGGGTGTGCGGCAGCATCTCGGCCTCGTCCCGGGCCGGCACGATCACGGTGATCGCGGGCCAGCCGCCGGGCGGCTCGACGCCGCCAGCCCCGCCAGCCCCGCCGGTGCCGGCGGCGTCGGCGTCGGCGAGCCGGGTGTCGGTCCGCCAGAACATTCCGTGCCCGGCCGCGAGGACCAGCCAGACCAGCATCGAGAGCACCGCGCACGCCGCCAGCGTCATCATGCCGGTCAGCCTCGCAAATCAGCCGCCCACACGCGCCCATCGACACGGCTGTGTGGTCAGTTCCTCCCACTGGTGACGCGCCATGTCCCGTGCCGTCCTGCTGCCCGGACGGCACGGGCACGGGTACGGGCGGGCACGGCGGCGGCGAGCAAGGCAAAAACGATACACGCCTTCCACACCGCCGCCAGCCCCCGGCGGGCGCTTTCCCGCGCGGCGCTTCCGGCCATGCGACGGCTGCGTCGAAGAGCACCCCTCCGGCCACCCTCACGGCTATTTCCACGATCGCCTCGACCGCCTTCCCCGGCAATTTTCGGCGAGTTTCCGACGGGCATTTCCATGTTCATGTCGGTGTTCGTTTTCATGAACATTTCCGTGACGGCGCTGCCGGCGGTCACGAATTCGGCCCGGCTGTCCACACCGCGCGCAGGAGCACCCGGCCGGAAGCGTGGCGATATCGCCACGCTTCGCCGGCGTCACATGCCCATCCAGATAATGAGCGCGCGGGCGCGCGCGTTACCGGACGACCGGGGCGACAATCAACATCAGGAATGCGGTGTGCTCATCTTCACGACTGTCCGCCCCCGCTTGCTTTCCGGGCCGGGACGGTGCGTATGGTCTGCGCCGTGCCTTCGCGAAGAAGGCACCCGTCGGGCGACACGCCGAATCCTGCCCCGGCCGACGGAAGCCAAACCAATGGCAGGAGCGGGGGAACCACTTTTTGCGGGCGTCGCGCATCGGACGTCCTTGGGGTGAAGCCGCGGAACGCGGCCGGGCAGTCCCAGCCCGAACCCGACAGCTCACCTCGCAGGCGTGGGGAAGGACATCATCATGTCCCAGACACGTACTCGTGACGGACACACGCGTGACGGCGCGGCCAGGCACAGCAGGCGGCGCAGCCGCCTGGGAATCAGGACCCGCACCCGCGCGATGATCGCTGTTCCGGCCGTTGTCGCCGCCATCGGCGGCAGCGTCGCGATGTCCCAGCCGGCGAACGCGGAACCGTCCTCGGACCGGGTGCTCTCCGCCATCGCGCAGTGTGAGTCCGGTGGCAACCCGGGCGTCGTCAACGAGATCGGCGCCGGCGGGCTGTTCCAGTTCCTGCCGCCCACCTGGCGGGGCGTCGGCGGGTCCGGTCTGCCGCAGCAGGCCAGCCCCGAGGAGCAGTGGAAGCGCGCCCGCATCCTCTACTCACAGCAGGGCACCGGGCCGTGGTACGCGTCCAAGCACTGCTGGTCCGGAAAGGTCGGCTGACCGGCCACCGGCGGCACGGCCACATTCCCCGTTCTTTCCGTTCCCTTGCCGTCGCTGTTTCCCTTTGCTTCCCTTTGTTTCCCTTTTCACGCTCGGGCCTCCCGCCGGACGGGTTTCGCTGATCCGGTAGACCCGGACGGCCCGTGCCCCGGATAGCCATCCGGTTCGCCCCGGGGAGCCGGCGTCATCCCGGTGGAGATCGGACCTCGGTCGGATCTCCACCGGGCGCCCGGTGGACAACCACCACCCACCGGTCACCGGCCGGCCGTGAACCGCCCAGGATTCCCGGCCGGGTTCAGAGCCGGAAACGTTCCCGGTCCACCCGGCCGAGCGGCGGGCGGGTGCGCTCGAGCTCCAGCCCGATGTCGACCAGGTCGATCCGCTCGAGAGCGTGGACCTGACCGAGGTCGACCCACGCGGCCTGGTCGGTCGAACCACCCACCTCGTAGCGCAGTTCACCGGCCACCACTCGGGCGGCGTAAATGACCCGCAGGGTCTGCTGGTCGGCTTCGACGCCCACCGCGCGCGGAAAGTTCCGACGTATCGAGTCCAGACCGAGCAGGGACTCGATCACGACGTGGTATCCGGTTTCCTCCTCGACCTCGCGGATCGCCGCGGCAAGCGGATCCTCCCCGTGGTCGAGCCCGCCGCCGGGCAGCGTCCAGAACGCCTGGCCCGCGCCGGCGAAGCGCGCGAGCAGCACTTCACCGTCCCGGATGCAGACCACATATGCCGCGAGTCTCAGCTCCCGGGTGAGAACCGGCTGTGCCTCCCCGTCCTCCAACAACCCACTCACCTGTGCGGCAACCCCTTCCGGCAGCGACAACCGACTCCGTCCGTCCACCCCCGCACCCAGCCGTTATGACTGTATTCGCGCGCGGCTATTCACGGGCGGCACGGACCGGTCAGCGCTCCACCGGACGGGAGAGCCCCACCCCACCCATCAGCCCGCCGGGCGGACGGCCGGCCCGGCGGGTCAGCCGACAGACGGCGTGTTGAGCGCGACCAGCAGGTCGCTCGTCACCTCCTGCTCCCGCGCCGAGCCGATCGGCTGCGCCACCAGCTCGGTGACACCGGCGCTCGCCAGCCGCCGGATCTGCCGTTCGACGGACGCCTCGTCACCGAGGATGACCGTCTCCCCCGGGCCGTCCACACCCTCCCGGTCGAGGACGGCCCGGTAGCTGGGCAGCTGGCCGACCATGGCGAACCGTTGCGCGACCCACTCCCGGCGTGTGTCGGCGTCCGAGGTCACACAGACGAAGCTGAGCGCCACCACCCGGGGATCCGGCCGGCCCGCGGCCCGGGCGGCCCGGGTGATCGTCGGCACGATGTGGTCGGCGAGGGTCGCCGGGCCCGTCCACGTGGTGACCGTGCCGTCGGCGAGCTCACCGGCGGCACGCAGCATCGCGGGGCCGAGCGCGCCGACCAGCAGCGACGGCGGCTTGCCGCCCGGCACGTCAACGGCGCCGACGGCGGTGAGGGACGCGCCCTGGTGGGTGACGCTCTCCCCGTGCAGCAGCGGGACCAGCACGGACAGGTACTCCCGCAGGTGCGCCGCGGGCCGGTCGAACGAGTAGCCGAACTGGCCCTCGATGATGGGCCGATGACTCACTCCGATACCCAGGGTGAGCCGGTTGCCCACGGCCGCCTGCACCGTCAGCGCCTGGCTGGCGAGCACCAGCGGATGGCGGGGATAGGTCGGCACCACCGCCGTCCCGACCTCGATACCGGGCGCCTCCCGGCCCACGACCGCCAGCGCGGTGAGCGCGTCCCACCCGCCGAACTGGGTCATCCAGGCACTGGCGAAGCCGGCCTTCGCCCCGTCGCGGGCCGCCGCCACGACCGCGTCCAGCGACCGCCCCTGATCGTCCAGGTACATCCCGACACGCATCGGACCCTGCTTTCCCTCATATATGATCACCAACGAGCCCGGCGTCACCGAACACGCTGATTCTGATTACTCTCAGCGAGTATCCAATGGCCTACGTGGCCACGTGGTACGCCACTCGCGGGTGGCCGTCGGCCATCGGCCATATGGGCGCCACGGGGGGCGCGCGACCGGGAAGCCCATCCGCATCCCAGGCGTCCTGCCATGATCGCGAAACTGGCGCCCGAGCGCGGGGAGCACGGAAGATTCACATAAAGTGAGTGTCCCTCCGGCTAGCGGCCGGCTCCGCCATTTCCGCCGTTGCCCCGCTGTGGTCCTCGCAACGCCCCGCCCCGGCGCTCCACCCAGGCGTGACCGGTCATGATCGGATCAGTTCGGAGGCTCGTCTCAGCCTCGACGGCGCTCCGCCGGAGCACACCGGCGCCTCATCGCGGAACGGAGAACGCGCATGCCCGCCCACGCCATCGTGTCCGGCGCACTCGGCCCGCCCGACGCCATCGCCGCCCAC
>NZ_CAKKTL010000130.1:0-10569 GCF_920664355.1 Protofrankia sp. CiP1_Cm_nod2 | reverse complement strand
ACCATCGCCTGTGCCACCGTCGCCGCCCGCACGGTCACCGGCCGCCGCCGCGACGCCTGAGGCGAGGATTGTCACTGTGACGAAGTTCTTCCTGATCCTGCACGTGCTGGCCGCCGTCCTCGCCGTCGGACCGGTCGCCGTCGCCGCCAGCATGTTCCCCCCGGCCCTGCGTCACGCCCAGGCCAGCCCCGGCGATCCGGCCGCCGTCGCGGCCCTGCGCGTCCTGTACCGCGTCTGTGCGGTCTACGCCCTCGTCGGTGTCGCCGTGCCCGCCCTCGGGTTCGCCGCCGCGGGTGAGCTGGGTGTCACAGGCAACGCCTGGGTGATCGCCTCGATCATCCTCACCGCGGGCGCGGCCGCCATCCTGGCGCTGCTCGTCCTGCCCGGCCAGCGCGACGCCCTCCACGCCGTCGACACCGCCGCGCAGGCCACGGCGGGCGCCGACGCCACCGCCAGCCTCGACGCGCGGGCCGGCGCACGCCTGGCCATGCTCACCGGCGCCTTCAACCTGCTCTGGGTGACCGTCACCATCCTGATGATCGTCAGACCCGGCTCCACCACCGGAGGCTGACCCACCCGTAGGTGAAAACCGCCATCCCCCCAGCCGAAACCACCTACAACCGCGGCAAGCGTAGGTGGAAACCGTCATCCTCACAGCGGAAACCACCTACACGGGCTGAGGCGGGCGTAGGCGGCTCTCCGCTGTCAGGCCCGAGTGAACCGAACCGCTCCGCGCGGACAGCCGGTGCCGTACCGGTTCGTGGTTTGGGCCTCCGTCCGTTCGCCGGCACTGTCGCTACAGGGAATCGGCTGCTGTGAGCACGTCATCGACGAGGTCGGCGGTGTCCTCGGTGCCGGCGGCGAGCCGGACCAGTCCCAGGGGGATCCCCGAGGCGATGATCTGTTCCTCGCTGAGCATCCCCGCCCACATCGCCGCGGGGCGCACCGCCAGGGACTCCACACCGCCGAGGCTGACCGCTCGTCGGACGTAGCGCAGCCGGTCGAGGAAGGTGTCGGCCGCCTCGTGGCCACCGGCGAACTCGACCGCGAGCACCCCGCCGAAGCCGGTGAGCTGGCGGGCCGCGAGCGCGTGCTGCGGATGCGCCGCCAGGCCCGGGTAGTGCACCCGCGCGACGGCCGGGTGCCGCTCCAGCGCCTCGGCGAGGGCCTGGCCGTTGGCGTTGTGCCTGGCCATGCGCAGCGGCAGCGTGCGCAGGCCGCGCAGCAGCAGCCAGGCGTCGAAGGGGCCGAGTACCGCGCCGGTGAGCAGGCCGACGTCCCAGACGCGGTCGAGGAGCTCCGCCGGCCCCGCGAGCACACCGGCTGACACGTCGGAGTGGCCGTTGAGGTACTTGGTCGCGCTGTGCCACACCAGGTCGACACCGAGGTCCAGCGGCCGCTGGTTCACGGGTGTGGCGAAGGTGTTGTCCGCCAGGACCAGCGCGTCGTGCGCGTGGGCGAGGCCCGCGACGGCGCGCAGGTCAGTGATCTGCAGCAGCGGGTTGCTCGGTGACTCGACCAGGACGAGGCGGGTCCGCGGGGTCAGGGCCCGGGCGAAGGCGTCGGGGTCCGTCTGGTCCACCTGCGTGGTCGTCACGCCCAGGCGCGGCAGAAGGTTCAACAACAGGGACGCCGTGCCGCTGTAGGTGGATCTCTGCCCGATCACGTGGTCACCGGTGGAGACCAGGGCCAGCACGGCCGTGGTGAGCGCCGCCATGCCCGAGGCGGTGACGAGCGCGGCCTCGGCGTGCTCCAGCTCCGCGACGACGGCCGCGACCTGCGCGTGGTTGGGGTTGCCGAAGCGGGTGTAGAAGCCCTGGCCGCGCCGTTCGACCGCCGCCTGGGCGAACGTCTCGGCGTCCTCGGCCCAGAAGGTCGCCGTCTGGTAGATGGGCGGCGCCACGGAGAGGTCGCGGCGCGCCTCCCGGTCGGCGTGGTTGACCGTCGTGCTGGCCGCGCTGGCCGCGCTGGCCGTACGGGCGTCCGGCATGCTTCTTCTCCTGTGTCGGCGGGGCTGGGGCTGACATCGCCAGGAACAGCACGATGTAACGGACCATAACCAACTAAAGAACAAACCCGGGCTTCACGCGCGGATCCGGCCCCCGCGGAACAATGGCCGCCGACCTGCGGTCGGCGTGGCTGGAATCGACGGCGGCGGACCGCGCCTACGCGGCCTGGGCGCGTGAGGGGGCCGGCATCTGTGTCTCACCGGCGCCGACGACATCCTCCAGCGTCCTCGCCCAGCAGCACAGCACGCAGGCCACCGCGGCCAGGCAACGGTTCGTCGCGTCCTGGAACGAGCTGGCCCCGCGCTACGGGTTCGCCTCCCGGCAGGCCGACGAGATCTGAGCGGAAAGCGTAGGTGGAAACCGTCATCGGCCCAGCGTTTTCCACCTACAGCAGGGGCAGCCGTAGGTGGAAAACGTCGCCCACACAGCGGAAAGCACCTATTGGCTCCAGCCAGACTTTTGTGATCAGTTACGAGCGTGGCCAGTGGCGCCGGCCGTGAGCGGCTACGTCGCGGCGCGGCGGTTCGCCTCGTCGGCGAGTGAGACCGCCAGCAGGCGGGTCAGGGCGGGCGTGTCCTGGGTGTCGAGCATGGCGATGTACGCGGGCCGCTGGGTGACCTGGACGATGGCGGGGAACCCGAACCTGCGGATGGTCTGGTAGGCGATGATCGCGCGGCCGACGCGGCCGTTGCCGTCGGAGAACGGGTGGATGCGTTCGAATGCGATGTGCGCACCGGCGATCGCCTCCAGCAGGGCCTCGTTGTCGAGGTTGACGGTCTGCCACTCGGCCTGGTCGGCCCACTGGAGCGTGAGCTCTCGGACGCGTGAGGGTGGCGCGGGCCGCCAGGACGCCCCGGTGACAATGTTGCTGGAGGTCTTGTACCGGCCGTGGTCGTGAGCCAGATGGTCCATCAGCGCGGCGTGCAGGTCCAGGACAAGGCCGGTGGTCAGCGGTTCGTCGTCGGCGACGGCCCGCAGGATCCGGGCGAGCGCCTGGTAGTGGTTGGCGGCCTCGTACAGCTCGCGCACCGGCGTGCCGGCCACGGGCACACGTTCGTCGACCAGCAGGGTGATGGTGTCGGCCAGGGTGAGGGTGTTGCCCTCGATCGCCGCGGAGTGGTGCGCCAGGCGCACCAGCACGTCCTCGGCGTACTCCGGCGACAGGACCTCGGCGCGGGCGACCTCGGCCAGGAACTCCTGCCGGGTCCAGGTCACGACCGGGTCCGGGCCGCGTTGATCACAGCCATCAGCTCGGGCAGCGACGCGTCCTCGTACCGGCTCACGGCGCGGACCTCGAGTACGCCGGCCCGGACGGTCACCTCGACCGTGTCTCCGGGACCGATGCCCAGAGCGTGCAACTCGGCCGGGCTGATCGTGATGCCCGCCGAGTTCCCGATCGTGACGACCTTCTTGCGCATACGAACAGGGTACATCTCAGTACGAACCCTCTGTGGCGATGGCGGCCGAAGCCCGGCCGGCCCGGCACCTGTCGACTGAGCGTTCCGCTGTCCTCGACGGCCGTAGGTGGAAACCGTCATCGGCACAGCGGAAACCACCTACGCATCCCCTGGCGGCGGGGCCGTCAGGGGTCACCGTGCCTGGTCCGGGACGGCTGTGCGGCTCCGCCGGCAGGCCCACCTCCGTTCAGTATCGTTTTGTTTTATGTTTCGTATAGTTACGAAACTTTGGATACGAAACTATAGACATCCTGACGCGCGATAAGCTTTACTTCTCGGGCGTCAGCGGGATGGGGAAGAGGAGGGCCGGGGAGTGGGCGGCGACGGTGCGGAAGTTGCGATTCGCCGGGATGACGATGGCACGCTGCTGTCGTCCGACCTGGTCGAGCGGGTGGCCGACTATGCCCGGGCGGCCAGGGCCGACTCGACGTGGCGTGCCTACGACACGGACCTGCGGCACTTCGCCGCCTGGTGCGCCGAACGCTCCCCGCACCTGGTGGCGCTGCCGGCGCTGCCGGCGACCGTGGCCGGCTACCTGACGGCGCTGGCCGACGCCGGCTACAGACCGGCCACCATCCGCCGCCGGCTGGCCGCCATCTCCGTGGCCCACCAGCTCGGCCGCCATCCCAACCCGGCCGCCTCCCCCGAGGTCGCGACCGTCTGGGACGGCATCCGCCGCGTCCACGGCACCGCGGTGACGCGCAAGAACGCGCTGGAGACCGGCCTGCTCACCCGGGTGCTCGCCGAGCTGGACGACTCCCGGCCCGCCGACCTGCGCGACCGGGCGCTGCTGCTGGTCGGTTTCGCCGGCTGCCTGCGCCGCGGCGAGCTCGTCGCGCTGGACGTCGCCGACATCGCCGAGACACCGGACGGAGTCGTGCTGACCATCCGCAGGTCCAAGACCGACCAGGAGCGGGCCGGGGCGCTGGTCGGCCTCACCTTCGGCTCCTACCGGCCGACCTGCCCGGTCCGCTCCTGGATCGCCTGGCGGCAGGCCGCGGGCCTGACCGACGGGCCCGCCTTCCGCTCGGTCAGCCGCCACGGCGGGGTGGGCGCGGGCCGGCTGCACCCGGGCTCGGTCGCCCGCATCGTCCAGCGCCGGGCCGCCGCGGCGGGCCTGTCCCCGGAGGACTTCGGCGGGCATTCCCTGCGGTCCGGGTTCGCCACGGCCGCCGCCCGCGCCGGCGTGCCCGACCGGGCGATCATGCGGCAGGGGCGCTGGCGGTCGTCGGCATCCCTGGACAGCTATGTACGCGCCGGCCGCCTGTTCGACCGCGACAACCCCTCGGGCCGGGTCGGCCTGTAGCGGGCGGCGGCCGCGGCGTCCGGGCCGTTACCGCCGGGGCTGGCCCGCGGGCCCCTCGGGCCGGGCGGGCCCGAGCTCCACCGCCGGCGCGCGGCCGCCGGGCCGTGACCGGTCTGACCGGTCTGGCCGGTCTGGCCGGTCTGTCGTGCCGGTCACTCTGTGCTCGGGATCTGTGTGCGTTCCGGTTGACGGACCGATAATGGATCCTGCTGGCCGGCTCCCGTCCGCAGTCAGTCAGACCCGCACGGTCAGGTGGATCCGGAAGATGGCGGAACGGCCCGTGTGCTCGACATCACCACTCGGCCTGTGCTATCTGACCTGCATGGCAGCCTGCGACGTCCAGGCCCGCCGCCCCGTCCACGCAGGCGATTCCGGAGGTAGCAGCCCATCCCATGGCCGAACACACCCCTCGCCGCAACATCGAGACCTGGGCGCACGAGCTGCCCGCCAGTTTCATCGAGTGCCGCACCATGGGACACCGCTGGGAACCCCACAGCGCGGTCTGGGACAAACAGGCCCGAGCCTACCATGTCATCCACGAATGTGACCGCTGCCACACCCAGCGCAAGGCCTGGTGGAGCCGCAACGGTGAGATCACCGCCGCGGGCTACAGCTACCCCGAGGGCTACCTGACCAAGGACGTCGGCTACATCGGCGCCGACGGCCGCGGCGTGCTGCGCACCGAGTACCTCGCCCGCGTCTTCGCCGCGGCCGCCGCCCGCGGCGCCGGCAACGGCAACGCCCCGCGGGCCTCCTGAGGACACCCGGCACACGTGATATTCACCGGCTCCCGGAACACCTGGACCCCGCGGGCCTCCTGAGGACGACCGGCACCCGAGACAGCCCGGACGGCTGGCAGGCCCCGCTCCAGAACGCGGACGGAACCCACCCGGCCGGGACGGATACCGGCCCCGCCCTGGCCAGGACGAGCGGGCTTTCCGGGGGGACCGGCGGCCGGGGGCCCGGTTGCCGGCGGGCGGCCGGTCAGTGGATACGCCGGTCAGTTGGCGCAGATGCCGGCCAGGGCGGGCAGGACGGGCGGGGTGGCGGCGTCGGGGGCGAACCAGCCGGGCAGCGGGCGGGTGTCGGGCACGGGGGCGCAGCCGGCCGGTCCTGCCTGGTAGGTCCAGCCCGGGCCGTCGCGCAGGTAGGTACGCAGTGCCGTGACGAGCCGGTCGATGTCGTCGGAGCGGGTGCCGACGCCGACGCTTGCCCGCAGGGCGGAGCCCGGCAGGCCCAGCCGGGCGAGCAGCGGATGGGCGCAGAAACGGCCGTCGCGCACGCCGATGCCGTGCTCGGCGGACAGGTAGGCGGCCGCCCGCGCGGCGCTGTCGCCGGGCACGGTGAAGGTCACCACGCCGAGCCGGTCGGACGCGTCCGCCCAGATCCGCGGGATCTCCACACCTGGCAGCCCGGACAGCCCGGCGACAAGATGGTCACGCAGCGCGGCCTCGTGGCGCTCGAGGGCGCCGGGCGCGAGCGCGGCCAGCACCTGGCAGGCCGCGGCCAGGGCGGCCGCGCCGAGCGAGTTGGGGGAGCCCGCCTCGTGCCGCTCCGGGGCGGCCTTCCAGGTGGCGGTGGTGCCGGTCACGCCGGCCACGGCACCGCCGCCGGCGAGGTACGGCGGCGCGGCGTCGAGCCAGTCCGCGCGGCCGATCAGCGCCCCGGCGCCGTAGGGCGCGTAGAGCTTGTGGGCGGACAGCGCGACGTAGTCGACGTCCCAGGCGGCCATGTCGACGCGGCGGTGCGGCGCCAGCTGCGCGGCGTCCACGACGATCCGCGCGCCGTGGGCGTGCGCGATCCTGGCGATCTCGGCGACGGGGACGACCTCGCCGGTCACGTTCGACGCGCCCGTCACGGCGACGAGGCAGGCCGGCCGGTGCGCCAGCGCCCGCCGGAGACGGTCGAGGGTCGCGCCGACGGTGCCCGCGGCCGGCAGGCAGCGGTGCCGGACGGCACGCCAGGGCAGCAGGTTCGCGTGATGCTCGACATCGAGGAACAGCACGTCGCCAGGGCCGGCGTCCCCCGCCCGGCCGTCGCCGTCCGAGCGGCCGGCGTCCGCCCCGCGGCCCGGGCTGTCGTCCGGATGGCCGCCGGCCGCCGTCCCGGGCAGGCAGCGGGCGAGCAGGTTGAGCGCGTCGGTGGTGTTGCGGGTGAACACCACGACGTCCGTGGGCCGCGCGCCGACGAAGGCGCCGACCGTCCCGCGCGCCGACTCGTACAGCGCCGTGGTCACCTGGGAGGCGTAGCCGGCGCCGCGGTGGACGCTGGCGTAGAACGGCAGGATCTCCTCCACCCTGGCCGCCACGGCGGACAGGCACGGGGCGGACGCGGCGTAGTCGAGGTTGGCGTAGCGCTCCTGCCCGCCCTGGACGAGCGGAACGCGCAGATCCGCGCCGACGACCGGCAGCAGCGGCCCCACCGGCAGCGGCTGGGCGCTGGCGGCGACGCCGTCCACGGCCACGGCAGACGGCTCCCCCGGCCGCGGACGGACGGGGGTCTGGATGGCGGCAGGGGCGGTCACAGCACTCCTCACGGGTCCACCGGACCCGGAAGGCGGGTCCGCGCTTACCGCAGCCACGCGGCTACGGCCTGGTCCTCACCCGGGGCACCCCACCGCGGAGGAGGGTTGCCGGCCAGCAAGCCGGGGCTTGACGCTGGCGCTCATGACCTGTGCCGAGCATACCGGGGATGTCGGACACGTGCCCGGCGGTGGCGCCAGCTCCGGCGGACGGCCCCCGGACCCCTCCACCGGCCGCATCACCGATCAGGAGCTGGGCGCCCCGGCCGGGAACCCGGCCGGACCCCGCCGAACAGGACGCGGCTCCCGCCCGCGGCCACGCCGGGCGGGAGCCGCCGGACGGCCCGTCCCGGCGGCAGCGGTCACGGGCCGCCGAGGTCCGGGACGATGATCGAGCCGTCTGCGGCGAACGGGAGACCGGGATTGTGGGCGATCTCCCAGACGTGGCCGTCGAGGTCGGTGAAGACCCCCGCGTAGCCGCCGTAGAACGTCTCGGCCGCGGGACGGGTGACCGTGGCCCCCGCCCGTTGCGCCGCCGCGATGACGTCGTCGACCTCCGCCCTGGAGCGGACGTTGTGCGCGAGCGCGACACCGCCGAACCCGTCCGCCCGCCCGGCGGTGCTCCCCGTGGCGGCGCTTCCCTCGGCGATACCGCAGTCGCGGGCCAGCCTGTCGCGTCCCCAGAGCACCAGCACGGTGCCGCCGGCCTGGAAGAACACGGTCTCCTCGAGCTCCTGGCCCTGCCAGCCCAGCCGCTCGTAGAACGCCCGGGCGCGTCCCACGTCCCCGACACCCAGTGTGATCAGGCTGATCCGCTGCTCCATGAGCGGAAGGTATCCGACCGCTTTCCCCGGCGCGGGACGGCTTTCCGGGCGGATCTCCGCGAACCGTCTCATCCCGCCCGGTGGCCCGTTCGCGACGGCGGTCACGAGCCCATATCCGGAGGGTGGTGGACGTCGGGAGTTCCGGGTTCTGCGATGTCTCACGGCTGGCGGGACAGCGCGGGACGGATGATCGGGAGGATGTTGCCGGGAACGCGCGGGGCGGCCCGGGCGGGGCGTCGGAGCGGGTGTACAGGAATGAACGAGGATTGTGACGGCGGATCGGTTGTACAGTGCCGGGCATGGCATCCCGCCGCTTTCTGCCGCACAGCGACCGCGTGATCGACCAGGTGCTTGTGGCCAGCGCGGCGTGTACCGGCGGGTGCGGCCCGCGCGGGATGCGCTGACAACCGTGGACGGGCGCCACGGCGCCGGTTCCGCTCACGTCATCTCAGGCCAGCCGGTCACACCGGCGCGTCGCCGGACCGTCTGAGCCCGCCCACCCCGAGCATCCGTCCGGGCCCTGGCGCGTTTTCGGTTCGTCGAGCGCACCCGGCTGTCAGCCGGCCGATTTCTCCCGGCGGCGGCGGTTGCGCCGGGAACGCCGCCCGGAAGCGACGACAGGAGCGCCGGCGGGAGCGCCGAAGGGCATGCCGCCGCCCGCGTCGCCGGCGGCTCCGAGGGGCCGCCGGCGACGCGAAAAAATGTAATCGCGCTGTTTTTCCGGCTCTTCACAGCTCGCTGGAAAATGTAATCAGACGACTACAGAACTGGCGAGTACACGGTGACGGTCTGCGGCCCAGCCGCCTCGCCGCGGGCGCGGTCGGCGTGGCGCTCGTCGCCGAAGAGCCAGGTCAGGGCCCTGTCGGTACCCAAGCCGCGAGGCTGGCAGACGGCTCGCGGCTGCACTGGGCCACCACTGGCAACAACTCCTGGTGATCGGATGAACACAGTTTCCGGTGCACTGCGAGGAGCCGTTTTTCCACCCGTACAGCTCTCCATCCGTAGCGCTTTCCGCCCGTGCCGACAGGGAGCCGAGCATGCCACTCATCCATCCACGACTCGCGGGCACCGACCTGGTGCCGGATTTCCTGCTGGGGGACGAGAACGAAACGGTGGGACCGCATGTGCTGGCCGCGCTGACCCGCTCTCTCGGTGCCGCGACCGGGATATGGTCGGCGATCCTGCGCCACGACCCGGTCAACCGCTGGTACACCCGGCTCGTGCTGTCCGGGTCGGTCGAGGTGTGGCTGATCAGCTGGTGCCCGGGCCAGTACACCCGCGCGCACGACCACGGCGGCGCGTTCGGCGCGCTGACCGTCGTCCAGGGCCCCGTCACGGAGATCGTCTGTGACGCGGACTGGCGGCCGCGCGGCTGGCGGCGGCACGAACGGGAGGCGTCGCCCACATTCGGCCGCGACCACATCCACAAGGTGGGGAACGCGGGGAGCGCCCCGGCCGCGACCATCCACGCCTACTCCCCCCCGGAGCTGCCGATGCGGTACGCGCCGGACGCCGCCGAGCAGGCAGTCGAGGGCTTCCTGTTCGCGAACGTGACCGGTGGCGGCCTGTTCGACGCCGTGCCGGCCGACGCCACCGCCACCGCCGGCGCCGGCGCTGTCGCAGGCAGCCTCGCCACGGCCGCTGGCGGGGACGTGGCGGGGGTTGTCGCCGTGGGCGGAGGACGGCCGTGAGCGGCAGCCGGATCGACGCGATGCTTGCCCGGGCACGCGCCCGCCTGGAACGTCTCGACCCGCCCACGGCTGCGGCGGCGGTGGCGGGCGGGGCGCTGCTGGTCGACATCCGGCCCGCGGCCCAGCGCGGCGCCGAGGGCGGCATCCCCGGTGCGCTGATCATCGAACGCAACGTCCTGGAATGGCGGCTGGACCCTACCAGCGACGCGCGCCTCCCCCAGGCCACCGGCGACGATGTCAAGGTCATCATCATCTGCTCGGAGGGGTACACCTCCAGCCTCGCGGCGGCGTCCCTGCAGGATCTCGGCCTGCACCAGGCCACCGACGTCGTCGGAGGCTTCCGCGCCTGGGAGCGCGGCGGCCTCCCGATAATCACCTATAGCGACGAAGATCGTCACCTTCAGTAACTAACTTCACTGAAAGGTCTTGGACGATCTCTTAGCGTAAGGGTGCTCACTATCACGGTGAGTAACGGGGGTGACCGCCGAAGCCCGTCCGCATCCCCGTGTCGGCCACACGCGCGGACGGGGCCGGGCCCCATCTGCCCGGAACGGCGGCAGAGGGGTGATGGCATGTCCATCTCGAGCCGTACGGTCTCACCCACGATCACCGCGGTCTCCTGCGCCGTCGCCGTCGCTGTCGCGGTGGCCCTGACGCCCCACCCGGCCGGGGCGGCCACCGTGACGGCCACCGGCGCGCCCGCCGCGGCCGGCGCGGCCCCTGTCTCTTATACACATCTGACGCTTCCGACGATCTTACGC
>NZ_CAKKTL010000129.1:0-14479 GCF_920664355.1 Protofrankia sp. CiP1_Cm_nod2 | reverse complement strand
CCGCGAGCTGGTCGTCGAGGAGGCGGCCGTCGCCTCTCGCATCACGTTTAGAATCAGGCGATCAACCAGAGAGGAACGGCGATGACAACGGTGCGCACCCACCCGGGCAAGAAGGCCACGGCGACACGACAGCGCATCCTCGACGCCGCAGCCAAGATCTTCCGTCAGAACGGCTACACTGGGACGCGCCTCACGGACATCGCCGCGGCGGCACAGATACAAGCCGGCAGCCTCTACTACCACTTCGCCTCGCGGGAAGGCCTGGTCCAGGAAGTCCTGCGTGTCGGCCAGCAGCGCACGAACGACTTCGTCATGGGCAAGGTCTCCGCCGCACCTCCCAACGCGAGCGGCCTTGACCGGCTCCGCATCGCCGTGCACGCCCATCTCGAAGCCGTCCTCGAGATCGGCGACTACACTGCGGCCACTCTACGCATCTTGGGGCAGGTCCCTGAAGAGATCCGCACTCAGGCCCTCGCGCTGCAGCGGGAGTATGGCCAATGGTGGCGGGAGCTGTTCGAGGACGCGCAGCGTGACGGCGAGCTGCGTCAGGACCTTGACATCTCCGCGTGCCGCATGCTCGTTCTGGGAGCCATGAACGCCTCCCCCGACTGGTTCCACCCAGACCAGCCGAAGGGACTCACGATCAGTGATCTTGAGGAGCAGTTCGCCGCGATGTTCCTCGACGGGCTCGGGACCTCCAAGGGAAAGCGGCGCCGGTCACACAAGATCATATTTACCCTCACATCCGATGCGCACGAGGAGTCCGCAGCAGAGACACGTGGCGCCGCGACGACCGCTCGGATCCTCGACGCGGCCGCGAAGATTTTTCGCGAGAACGGCTATGCCGGAGCCCGGCTCGTGGACGTCGCGACCGAGGCCGACATGCAGACCGGCAGCCTCTACTACCACTTCGCCTCGCGCGAGGACCTGGTGGTGCACCTGCTGCACAATGCCTGGGAACGCACTGACAACATGGTGAGGCGTAGTGTCAACGACCTACCCACACGCACCGCGCCTATCAACAAGCTGGCGATGGCCATAACCGCGCACCTGCTGTCCGTCCTGGCCTGGGGTGACTACACCTCGGCCATGCTGCGCATCCTCGGACAGGTGCCGGACGGCGTCCGAGCCACCATCCTTCCGCTGCAGCGGACCTACCTCGGCCTGTGGCGGGGCTTGCTCAACGACGCTGCCGACGCCGGGGACATCCGCTCCGACCTCGATCTGTCGGTGGTCCTGATGATGCTGGCGGGTGCCCTGAACTGGACGGTCGAGTGGTACCACGCCGACCACCACCTGGCTCCGGAGCAGCTGGCGGAGCAGTTCTGCATCCTCGTCCTCGAGGGCATGTCGACACGACGCCGGGGTACGCGTCGACGGAGCGTGTGACATACACTGGACTCGAACCTAGATTAGAAATTAGGCTGTCGGCAACTCCCCCGGGGAAGGACGTCCATGACCAGCCTGCTGTCCTACGGCTCCTACATTCCATACCACCGGCTTCGTCGGAGCGACATGCAGGCGGCTCTCGGCGCTTCGGGAGGGAGAGGCTCACGCGCCGTGGCGTCGTACGACGAGGATGTCGTCTCCATGGCGGTGGAGGCTGGCTCGGCGGCTTTACGGGGACAGCGCTGTCTGCCTGAGCGGCTCTATTTCGCCACCTCCTTCCCTCCCTACCTGGACAAGACCAATGCGGCGGTGGTGCACGCCGCGCTCGGACTTGACCGGGCGACGCTGGCGGTCGACATGGCTGGCTCACCGCGGTCGGTCATCGGCGCACTGTTGGCCGCGAGCGAGGCACGAGTCCCGGCCCTCGCCGTAGTCGCCGACATACGCACCGGGCTGCCCGGGAGCAGCGACGAGCGAGAGGGCGGCGACGCGGCCGCAGCGTTCTTGTTCGGACGCGGCACGTCGGAGACACCCGAGCTCGCGACCGTCCTGGCGTTCGCCTCGACCACGGAGGAGTTCCTGGAGCGGTGGCGGACACCCGGCGAAAAGGCTTCCCATACCTGGGAGGAGCGCTTCGCCGAACATGTCTACCGACCGCTGGCTGAGGAGGCGTTCACCACCTCGCTGAAAGCAGCCGATCTCGCCCCTGGCCAGATCGACCACCTTGTCGTGAGCGGCCTGGCCGCCCGCGCGGTACGGCAGTTCGCGCAGGCCAGCGGCGTACGTCCCGAAGCCGTGGTCGACAACCTGGCAGACCGCATCGGCAACCCCGGTGCGGCCCAGCCCGGGGTACTGCTCGCCGCAGCTCTGGACCGCGCTGGCGCTGGCGAAAACGTCGCGCTGGTCCACCTCGCCGACGGTGCGAGCGCTCTGCTGATGCGAACCACGGAGCACCTGCTGTCCCGGCGGTCCCCGACCGGTGTGCTAGGGCAGGTGGATGGCTCACACGGCGAGCTCAGCTACACAGCCTTCCTCACCTGGCGGGGAATGCTCGACCGCGAGCCACCCCGGCGACCGGAGCCGGACCCGCCCGCGGCGCCGCCAACACGCCGGTCCGCCGGCTACAAGCTCGCCTTTCAGGCGGCTCGGTGCGACGCGTGCGGAGCGGTCAACGTACCACCGGGAAGGGTGTGCTTTGCGTGTTCTGCAGCCGACCAGATGTCGCAGCGATCGCTGCGTGACACGCCTGCGACGGTGGCGACGTTCACTGTTGACCGTCTCGCGTTCACACCGAGCCCACCGATGGTGGCCGTCGTCGTCGACTTCGACGGGGGCGGTCGGTTCCGATGCGAGCTCGCCGACGCGACCCCGGCCGACGTGCGTATCGGCCTGCGTGTCGGCCTCACGTTCCGACGCCTGCTGACTGCCGACGGCGTGCACAACTATTTCTGGAAGGCACGACCGCTTCACGAAGACGGAACGAGGCTCTGATGGCATCAAGAGGCATCTGTGATCGGGTCGCAATCGTAGGCATGGGCTGCACAGCGTTCGGCGAGCACTGGGACCGCGGCACGGACGACCTCCTTGTCGAGGCGGTGGGGACAGCCACGCAGAGCACGTCTGTCGCGATCGACGACGTCGACGCCTTCTGGCTGGGCACCTATATGTCAGGGGTCTCGGGTCTGACGCTGAGCCGTCCGCTCCGGATCCGCGACAAACCCGTCAGCCGCGTTGAGAACATGTGCGCGACAGGATCCGAGGCGCTGCGCGGCGCCGCGTATGCCGTCGCCAGTGGTGCCTACGACATAGCCATGGCCGTCGGCGTCGAGAAGTTGAAGGACTCCGGCTACTCCGGCCTGACCCGCCAGTCGATTCCGGGTGACGGGACGGGCGGCACGCTTGGCACCACGACGGCACCAGCCAACTTCAGCCTCCTAGCACCGGCCTACGGTCGGAAGTACGGCGTGGACGAAGACCAGTTGAAGGAGGTCTTCACGCGTATCGCCTGGAAGAACCACAAGAACGGTTCCCGGAACCCGCGAGCCCAGTTCCGAAGAGAAGTGACCAGGGAGACCATCGCTTGCTCCCCACTGGTCGCCGGCAGCCTCGGCGTGTTCGACTGCTCCGGTGTGTCGGACGGGGCAGCGGCAGCGATCGTGGTACGGGCCGAGGATGCGTACCGCTACACCAAGCGCCCCCTGTTCGTGAAGGCGTTGTCCTTCGTGTCTGGGGCAGCAGACGGCAACGTCGACCCGGGCTACGACTTCACGACCTTTCCGGAGGTCGCGGCGTCCGCAAGGGAGGCCTACCGCCAGGCGGGCGTGTCCGACCCTCGGGCGCAGATTGCGATGGCTGAGGTGCACGACTGCTTCACCGTCACCGAGCTCGTCCTCATGGAGGATCTCGGCTTCGCCCCCCGCGGAACCGCGTGGAAGGACGTCCTGGCCGGGACATTCGACCTGGACGGTGCGCTGCCGGTCAACCCCGACGGCGGGCTGAAGGCCTTCGGTCATCCTGTGGGGGCATCGGGGCTCCGTATGCTCTATGAGTGCTGGCTGCAGCTTCGTGATGAAGCCCCGGACGAACGCCGTATCGCCAGCACGGGAAAGACCATGGGCTTGACCCACAACCTCGGCGGAGGTCCTGGCGAGTGCGTGTCGTTCGTGTCCATCGTCGGGACGGAGCGCTCGTGATCGCCGGCTGCATAGCTACGCTCCAAACCGAGCCAAACGGGACAGCAAACGGACAGCTCCAGGAAATGAAGGACCTTTCATGACCTACGTCATTGGTGATGCCTGTGTCGACGTCAAGGACAACTCCTGCGTCAAGGAATGCCCTGTGGACTGCATCTACGAGGGCGATCGGTCGATGTACATCAACCCGACCGAGTGCATCGACTGTGGCGCCTGCGAGGCCGTGTGCCCGGTCCGTGCTATCTCTGCTGACGTGGACCTCCCTGGGGAGCTGCTGCACCTCGCGGCCAGGGCCGAGGCACTCTTCGCTGAGATCGGCGACCCGGGTGGGGCCCGCCGCCACGGCCCGTTGAACGGGGACCACCCCGCCATCGCGGCGATGCCACCCAAGTCGGCGACGGCCTGACAGCGTGGAGGGCCGGTCTCGATGTCGGCGCTCCTGGCGGACACTCCGTGAGCCGCCTCATCCAATCCCGACGGTCAGTACCAGTACGGGGTGACGCTGCATGCGTCACATCAGCCGCTCCGTGACGCTAGCGCCTCGTAATTCGCCGTCTTTACCGGTGGTTTGTTGTGATCGGCAGTTCGTGATCCGTGATCTACGGGGGTAGGTAGAGGCGGAGCCGGTGTCCGGCGGCGAGCGTGTCGATCAGTTCGCGGAGTGGGTGGGGCATCGGGGCGGTGGTCCAGGCCTGCCAGAGGCGTAGCAGGAGGCACAGGGGGGTCAGGCAGGCGCGGACCTGTCGGAGGCTGACCGGCCAACACGGCGGTGTGGTGGTGCGGGTCGTTGTCCGCGTGTCGTCGGGTGGGAAGGGCGTGGGTGGCTCGGCGGGGGTGGTGTTGTCGTGCCAGCACAGGCTGAACGCGCAGTTCACCAGGGTCCAGTGGCGGGCGATCGCGGTGGCGGAGCGGACCTGGAAGTCGGCCCAGCCCAGTTCGTGTTTGACCTGCTTGTAGTCCTGTTCGACCCAGCCACGCAGCCCGTAGAGGCAGACGATCTCGTCGTAGGTGGCGGGTGGGAACGCCGGCGCCGCCGTGGTGGGCAGGTCCGGGCGGGGCAGGGTGGTGGCCAAAGACCAGGTGCTGGTCGCCGGCAGGGTCGCCGGGTCGGAAGTGGCCACGACCAGCCGCAGGGGCCCGCCGATCCGGTACGGGCCCACCCGGCAGTCGGTGGCCCACCAGGTCTCGGTGTGCCCGTCGCGGTAGGCGCGCCGCACCGGTGTCCACTGGCCGGGCCGCTCAGGGCTGGTCCAGACCCGGGCGCGGGCGGCCTGGGCCGGGGTACGCAGGTCGGTGTCCTCGTCGGGGCGGGACAGTTCCTGGTGCGGTTTCAATGCCAGCACGAACGGCACCCCGGCCTCGCGCAGCCCGGTGACCAGGCCGGGGCTCTCGGACGGGCCGTAGAAGCAGTCGGCGACCACCGCGCGGAAGCCGACGCCGGCGGCGCGGGCATCGGCGACCAGGGCGGCGGCGAGCTGCCCCTTGGTCCGAAACGACGGGTCGGCCCGCCCGTCGGGCAGGCAGTGCGCCGGGAGGTAGAGCCGGGTGTGCAACGGGTGGTAGACCCACTCGTCCGCCCAGACGGTGGACACCGCGACGACACCGCGCTCGATACCGCCCCGGGAACCGATGTACTGACGGGACACCCCCGCGGTGGCATGCCCGCTCTTACGGTCCCCGGAATCGTCCAGGACCAGCACCCCACCCGGGTGCGGCGCGCTGTCCGAGGACACCAACAGCAACTCGACCCGCCTACTGTTGATCTTTTCGTGGTCCCACGGCGACTCCGACAGGAACCACTGCAGCCGCTGGACCTCCCGATGCTGCGCGCCGGCCACCGGCTCCGCCCCGGCCAGACAGGTCAACGTCTTGTTCCGGTCCCGCGGCAGCAGCAGACCGACCAGGTAGTCCCGGAACCCCCGCCGCTGCGCACGCGAGGCGAACAGGCCGTCGAAGCGGGACGCGTACACCTCCACCGGCGCCGGAGCCGGCAGGCACGGCAGCCGCTCTGTCATCGCGATCACCTCCGCGACCGAACCACTCCTTCCCTACCCGGCACAGCCAGCGAATTCCTGGCCACCCATACATGACCAAACGATCACAACAAACCACCGCTACTTACCGTTGTTGTCGACAATTTTCTTGATGCCGGCCTGGACAAGCTGGACCTTGGCGAGGATCTCGTCCACGGTCGCGGTCCAAGCGAACAGCGTGGGATTGGCGTTCCCATGGACGATGTAGTCCCGGATCCGCTTGATAAGAATCTTCACGAAGATACACATAGCGCGGCTGATCGACTGGTGGGCAATTATACCGAACCCGGTTTCGAGCTGGTTGATCCACGACGATCCGACCGGAGTAAAGCGGAAATAAGCGGAATCACGAGATACTAGTACTCCAGTGACAGTGATCCTTACGTGGTCGCGGCCCGCGCGACGTCCGTCTGGTTGGTTCGGATCCGGGTTCGGAAGTGGTAACGGCGGGCGCGTGCCTGGTGGCGACGGCGCCAGTCCGACCACCATGTGATCACCGCCGCTGGGATAACAGCCTGTCCGAACAGGGCGAGAACATGCCAGATTTCGTTGAGACTGAACGGGATCATCCCGGTCTCGGCTGGTTCCGGCTGCTCGGGGACCGCGAGGCCATGGCCGTCACGCTGGTAGCCCACCGCCCTCGTCGCAGGTGGGTGCTCCGGCGGGTCCTGTTCGCGAGTCTTCGTGACGGTGACCGCGAGCCAGGCATGCGCGAGCATCGCCAGGGTGATGTGCCGGTACCAGGCGTGGTACATACGGACCTGGAAATGGTCGAGACCGACCTCGTTCTTCGCCGCCTGAAAACATTCCTCTATTCCCCAGCGGCGTCCCGCGACCGTGACCAGGGCAGCGAGGGGAACGGCGCGGGGGCTGTGCGTCAGGTAGAACGCCAGTCCTTTTTTCGCGCCACGGGAACGGCGGATCAGAACCTGCTGCGCCCGGTTCTCCGGTCCGGCGAGATCAGTGGTATCGACCAGCGCCCAGTCATACAACCGAGGGCCTTTCGCGCCATCCGCACTGGAATACGTCTCCCACGCGCCGGCGGGAACCAGTCCGGCGAGAGTGTCGACCCGGCGGCGGCCGACCGCGGTGGTCACCATGGTGTCGCACGCGACCGCCAGCACATAACCGATCCGATGCTCCTCCAGCCAGTCCCGCAGCTCGGCGTCGCCGCCGTACACCTCATCGCCGGCGACCCACCCCAACTCCCGGTGGGACGCCCAGAACCGGCGGACCATGTCCAGCGCCAGCAGCGGCTTCGTCGCGAACCCCCGCCGTCGTGGCACCCCCGCCGCGGCGCACCGATCCCGGTCATCGGTCCAGCTCGTGGGAAGGTAGAGTTCCCGGTCGACCAGCGCCCGCCCTCGTCCGGACACATACGCGGCGAAAACACCGATCTGGCAATTTTCGATCCGGCCCGCGGTGCCCGAGTACTGCCGCTGCACCCCGGCCGACAGGGTTCCTTTCTTCACAAACCCGGTCTCGTCGACGACCAGAACACCATCCGCCTCGGCCAGGTTCTCGATCACATACGACGTGACGACGTCACGCACCCGATCGGCGTTCCACACATATCCGTTCAGTAGCCGCTGCATCTTCTGCGGGCCCTCTTGCCCGGTGAATTCCGCGAGCGTCCACCCGTTCTTCCGCTCCGTCCGAGACAACAACCCGGCCACATACGCCCGTGCCTGCACCCGAGGCTGCTCCGACCCGAAACACGGATCGATGCGGCTCAGTAGCTCCTCCAAACCGGCCTCCCACACCGCCACGTCCGACCCGGATACACTCTGCTCCGCGGCCACCGCGGATTCCTCGGTTGTTCTCACAAACTACGGAGAATCACACGGTGGCACCCGTTCGGACGCCACGCCGCCACCCCACACAGAGACCACACGCCGGCCACTGTCACTGGAGTACTAGCCGAACATCCCGCGGCATCGCGTACCGCGACGACCGAAAGCTCGCTGATGCCGCCAGCAACCAGCCTTCAAGTGGGCAGCCCGTCTGATTCCGGTCGTTGGACAATCCGGCCGTTCTTGCGCAGCACATAGTCGTCCAGGTCGACCGAGCGCGTCATCGTCCAGTAGTCGACAACGCGCCAGGGCATCGCGGTCACCACGCGGCCTTTGGAGTTGCGGTACCACGTGTCCATGCCCTGGTGCGTCCACACCATCCGCTGGTGCGCCTCGTCGAGCTCCTGGTTGTACCGATCACTGACCTCCGGCCTGCACACGAGGGAGCTGATGCCCTCGCGAAGCATGTGCTGCAGAGCATCGATGATGTAGTTGATCTGGCTCTCCGCCAGGTAGATGAAGCTGCCGCCGTGACCGAGGTTCGTGTTCGGCCCATACATGAAGAACAGGTTCGGAAAACCTGGCGCTGTGATACCCAGGTACGCGCGAGCATCGTCCGCTCCCCACAGGTCCTGAAGCACCTGTCCATCTATGCCGGTGACCTGGTAACGGACGGGGTTGTGGGCCTCGAAGCCCGTGGCGAGGACCACGACGTCCGCCGGCCGCTCCTCCCCATCAACAGTGACGACTCCCGTCTCTGTCAACGCCGCGACCCCAGCCGTGATGAGCTCCACCTGCGGCTTCTTTAGCGCGGCGAACCACCCGTTGTCCAGCAGCATCCGCTTCCCGAACGGCGGGTAACTGGGCAGGGCCTTCTCCACAAGGTCAGGCCTGCCCTCAAGCTCTCCCATCAGGTACGCCGTGAAGAACTTGCGGTGTGCGTCGTTGACAGCGTTCAGTGAACGTTCCGGGTACGCCCACGCAGGGTCCTTCTGCAACGACGCGTGAATCCGGTCGTTGTAGGCCCAGGCAAGCTTGGAGCGGTACCAGGCGCGGTAGAACGGCACCTTATCCATGAGCCAGTGCACCCGCCCATCAACCGGCCGGAAGTAGTTGCTGTTCGGCGACACCCACTGGGGTGAGCGCTGGTAGACGTCGAGGGCTCCCACCACGTCGGCGATGGCAGGGACAATCTGCATGGCACTTGCCCCGGTCCCGATGACAGCGACACGTTTGCCGGTCAGGTCCAGACCGTCGGGCCAGCGCGCCGAGTGAAACACCGGCCCCTTGAACTGCTTCATCCCCTCGAGCTGGGGGATTTTCGGAACGTTCAGCTGACCGACAGCCGAGATGAGGACGTTTGCGGTCAGGGCCTCTTCCGCACCGGCCGCGTCCCGGACGATGACTGTCCACAGTTCCGCGTCGTCGTCCCAGGACGCTGCCACCGCCGTGGTCTGGAAGCGGATGTTCCTACGGAGGTCGAAGTGCGTGGCGAGCCCGTCCAGGTACTCCTCGAGCTCCGAGCGCTTGCCGAAGTACGTGCTCCACGCACGCGGGAAGAACGAGAGGGAGTAAAGGTGACTCGGGGTGTCGACCCCACAGCCTGGATAGCGGTTCTCGATCCACGTGCCGCCCACGTTGGCATTCTTCTCGACGACCGTGTGGGCGATCCCGATGTCTCGCAGGTACTTAGAGGCGGTCATGCCCGAGATGCCGGCACCGATGACAACCACGTGAAACTCGCCACCAACAGCAATCGGTACCGGCGCGGGCTTGGGCCGGAACCCCATCTGCTCGGCTGTCATCGCCTCGAAGTCCTCGGGAACCTCCTCGGCGACGCACAGCTCAAGCAGCTCCAGCAGCTGCCGACCCGTTGGAGCGGGCATGGCGACCGGTGCCCCCGCAGCCCAGTCCAACACTGCCTGTTCGACCGCTAAGCGGATCTCCTGCTGCACCACAGGAGGAAGGCCGCCGTCATCGTGGTCGTCCGTGCCACGAGCGCGAGTCGGCCGGTAGGGCGGGCGTGTCCACTTGCGGTCGCCGGTGAGCTGCACCAGCAGCGGTACCAGCGTCGGAATGTTGGCCACGGCCAAGGCTTCGTGCAGCACCACAGGATCGATGTGGGTACGAGCCTCAGTGACCGACATCATCTCTCCCTCCGTGGCGACAGGCCACCTGTCGCCAGCGACGACTCACGTGGAGCGACGCCTGTCCTAATTTAGTTTAGATATTGCCCCCGGGCAAGCGGCCCACCCCTCGCGCTTCGCGTGCAACGGTCGCGCATCGTGCGGTAGTTTGTTGGATCAGGGTGGGAGGTAGAGGTGGAGGCCGTGCCCTGTACCGACCGCGGTGATCAGGGCTTGGACGTCATCGGGCGGGGGTGCCGGTGACCAGGCGTGCCAGCAGCGTTGCAGCATGATCCAGGGGGGTTAGCCAGCTGCGGACCGCGCGCAGTGTCACCGGCCAGGACGGCCGCGCCGGCGGGCGGGCTGCTGTGGAACCCCCTCTCTCGCCGGTCGTGCCCACTGCCGGGGTGTTCCTGCCCGGGGGGCGTCTCGGTGAGGGGGGTATGCATCCAACAGAACGAGAACGCGCAGAACACCAAGGTCTGGTGGCGGCGGATCGCGATGTCGGAGCGGACCTGGAAATCAGCCCAGCCCAGTTCGTCCTTGACCTGCTTGTAACCCTGTTCGATCCAGTTCCGGATCCCGTGGATCCGCACGAGCTCGGCCAGGTCGGCGGGCGGGTGCGGGCTGTCGGTCTCGCGTGCCGATCCCGGACGGGGCAGGTTGGTCGCCAGATACCAGCTGCTGTTCTCCGGCAGCCGGGCCGGGTCGGTGGTCGCCACCACCAGACGGATGGTCCCCTCCGGCCCCCACCAGCCCAGCCGGGCCTCAGCTGCCCACCACAGGGCGGTGCGCCCGTCCCGGAACGTGCGGGTCACCGCTGTCCAGTTCCCGGGGTTGTCCGGGCCGCCCCAAGCCAGGTCTCGGGCGGCGTCGACCGGGGTACGGGCGTCGGGTCCGTAGGCCCAGGTGCCCCGGTGGGGTCTGAGGGCCATGACGAACGGCAGCCCCGCGGCGGCCAGCTCGCCGCGGAAGGCGTCGTGGTCGCCGTAGGCGCAGTCCGCCGCCACCGCCCGGAACGCCACCCCGGCCGGGCGGGCCCGCCGGGCCAGGTCCACCGCGATCTGCGGCTTGGTCCGGAACCCGGGATCGTTCTTACCTTTCGGGAAATGGTGGGCGGGGGTGTAGGGCCGGGCGTGCAGCGGATAGTAGAGCCGTTCGTCTGCCCACAGCGTGCTCACCGTGACCACCGCGCTGTCGGTCTTGCCGTACCGGCCCAGCCACTGGCGGCCCACATGCGCGGTGGCCGTGCCGTCCTTGCGATCCCCGGAATCGTCGATCACCAGCACCCCAGCCGCATGCGAGGCGGTCCGCGGATCGGCCTGCAGCAGCGCCACCCGCCGGGTATTGATCTTCCCTGGGTTCCACACCGACTCCGCGAGGAAGAACTGCAGCCGCTGCACCGCCGGATGGGTAGCGCCCACCACCGGCTCGGCCCCAGCCAGGCAGGTCAACGTCTTGTTCCGATCCCGCGGCGCGAGCAGCCCGGTCAGATACTCCCGGAACCCCCGCCGCTGCCCCACCGCCGAGAACAGATCATCGAACCGGACGGCGTAATCCTCCAACGGGCCCGGCGCGGGCGGGCACGGCAGACGTCTGGTCATCGTCAGACCCCCTCACCTCGGAGACGTCCGACAGCGCAGACCTACCCCCACAACCCTGATCCAACAAACTACCGTTAGTAGGCAGGGTGGCGGCCCGGCTGTCGCGCGTGGGTCGGGCGCCGGGTCCGCGGCCCGGATGGTGTCGTGGGGGAAGAACCTGCTGGTCAGGTGGCTGGGGGTAAGGCGTGTAGCGAACCCCCAGCATCGCCTGGTACTGGCGGATCTCAGTCAGATGCCAGGTTCCAGGTCTGGTCGAGCGACTTTGTTTTGTCGGAGGTGCTGGTAGAGGACGTGGCGGATCGGGTCGTCGGGTGGGGGGCTGGACCGTTCCCGCTCAACGCAACAGACCCCGGCTGTCGTGCGCCCATGTTTTCCAGCAGAGCGCACTGGCAGCCAAGCGCAAGACGACGAAACCCGAACCCGACGTCAGGTCCCCAAACCGTACCAAAGCCCCAAAAGCTTACAGAATACCCAGTTGCGAGCCCGCCCTTGCCCCTGTTTGGACACTGCTGTAGATTCTAATCTAACAAAGGTTTAACTTAGCGTTGGAGTGGACTCGGCGGATCGCGCGTGACGTGGATGAGGATCGAGTTGTCGGTCTGCCGGAAGGGTGGTCAGCTCAGGTAGCCGGAAACTATCAGGTGGGCGGTTCGTGGCTACGGCGAGTCGCTGGGCCTCTATGCCGAGATCGGGGCACCCGCACATTCGACGTGCTGGGTTCGCGCAGTTCCGGTCATTTCGGTTGTTCGCCAAGTCCTGGCAGCAAAGTCATCGGGCCGCCTACCCGCTGGTTAGGGCCCGTAATGGATTAAGTGACGCCATCGCAACGCCCTGACCTGCGTAGACGCCTCGCAAGAAAGTCACTTATTGTATTCCAGCTCCTTGGACGAGGAGTATCGAGATGAACATACGAGCCCAGCGCCTGTGCGCGTGGTGCGGACCTGTCTTAGCAGTGTTATTCTTTATTGGATTCTGGCTGATCGCTGACTTCATACCGCCGCCGTCACCTGCCGAAAGTCCTGACCAGGTGGCGGTGAGATTCCGCGAACACGCGAACCAGATTCGTTTCGGTCTCCTGCTGACTCTCTATGCCGGCACGCTGACGGTCCCGTGGGTCGCGGCAGTCTCGGTGCAGCTCAAGCGGATAGAGGGGCAGTTCTCCCCCCTCACCTACGCACAGCTCGGGCTCGGGGTGCTTCTCCCGCTCGAGTTCGTCGTCCCCATCTACTTCTGGCAAACCGCCGCTTTCCGCTCCGAGCGCTCTCCCGAAATCGTCCAGACCCTGAACGACCTGGGCTGGTTGCCGTTCACGGGTCTAGTCTACACCATCGTCGCGCAGGCCATCGTGATCGGGATCGCGATCCTCGCGGACCGCCAGGAAAAGCCAATCTTCCCCCGCTGGTCCGGCTACTTCAGTATCTTGGCCGCCCTGCTGTTCTGCCCGGCGGGCTTCGACGTCTTCTTCAAGGACGGCCCGCTGGCATGGAACGGCCTGATTGCCTGGTGGGTGCTGGTCGTCGTGTTCTTCCTGTGGCTGATTGTGCTGTCGGTTGTGCTGCTCGATGCCATACGGCGCCAGGAGGAAGAAGGTCAGGCGAACCGAGCGGAAGCGGTCAGCCAGCAGTGACCAGATGGGTCGCCGGGCAGGCCAGCGACGTGCGGCCAGTGCTCTCGCAGGCAGCCGCCGGGGATCTGTTGTATTCAGCGGAGTCAATATGGAGGGCGGGGTCAAACGGTCGTAGCGACTCCCCGATAGGATGATCGTGTTGGCGTCGAGTGGCTGGATGGTGGATGGGTCGGCGGTGACTTCGACTGGCCGGCGGCCAGATCGCGATACTTACTGGCCAGCACGTCGATGACCGGGCCGTCCTGGCCGACGGCCCGGTACCGGTAGATCCACCGTCTGGAGACCTTCACATAGGTCTCGTCAACACACCACCGATCTCCAGGAATGTGCCGGCAAGGCCGGGCTGCGTCGATCAGCAGCGGGGCGAACTGTTGCACCCACCGGTAGACGGTCATATGATCGATGGCCAGGCCGCGTTCGGCGGGGAGCTCCTCGACGTCCCGATAGGACAGGGCATAGCGCAGGTATCAGCGGACCGCCGGCACGCTTCCCCTCGGGCAGGAACCGGCAATCCGGTGAAGTCCGAGGCGGGGACCGGTGGACGGACGGGACCTCGGCGCATCCACCTACGATTCCTGATCGAGGAACTCACGGATGCAACAGACCCAGGTGCCGGCCTCGACGGTCCGGCGAGAACACCACATCCCGGGCGAGGCCGGGCTGTGGTTGCTGCTCTTCGGCGACATGACGGTCTTCGCCGTCCTGTTCTGTGTCTACCTGAACCAGCGCGGTAAGCAGCTGGAGGTTTTCGCTCATTCGCAGGGCACCCTGAACCGCGACTTGGGGGCGCTGAACACGCTGCTGCTTCTGTCGAGCTCGCTGCTCGTCGTGTTAGCGACGCGCGCGGTCAGGGGAGCGGCCCGGCGCAGCGCTCCGCGCCTGCTGGTCGGCGCGATCGCGTTCGGGCTCGGGTTCGTCGCGGTGAAGGTCGTCGAGTACCACGACAAGATCGCCATGGGGATGACTCCGGACGTCAACAAGTTCTACATGTACTACTTCGTGCTGACCGGGTTGCACCTGGCGCATCTGTTCTTCGGCCTCGTTGTGCTCGTCGTCCTGTTCACACTGTCCCGGAAGGCTGAGCTCAGCGAGGGGCAGTTCGTGCTCTTCGAGGGCGGCGCATGCTTCTGGCACATGGTCGATCTGCTCTGGATAGTTATATTCCTGTCTCTTATACACATCTGACGCTGCCGACGATCTTACGCGTTTAGTCT
>NZ_CAKKTL010000128.1:9882-14679 GCF_920664355.1 Protofrankia sp. CiP1_Cm_nod2 | reverse complement strand
GGCTCTACGGCCTGACGCGCAACGCTCTCGGGGTGCTGCTCCGCGTACGCGGCGACACGGCGAAAGAGGTGGAGCTCCTCGTCCTACGACACCAGGTGGCGGTGCTGCGGCGCCAGGTCCACCGTCCGACCCTGGAACCGGCAGATCGGGTAGATCCTGACGGCGTTGTCCCGGCTGTTACCCCGGACCCGCTGGGACGTTTTCTTCGTCACTCCGGCCACCGTGTTGCGGTGGCCGGAGTGACCTCCTCACCCGGAAATGGACCTATCCACGGAAGTCGCCCGGTCGGCCACCGGTCCGCCGCAAGATCCGTGATCTGGTTCTGCGCCTCGCGAAGAAGAACCCGACCTGGGGTCACCGGCGGGTGCGCCGTGAGGCGCCAATTGATCGAACAGGGCTGGGAGACCTTCGTCGCTGTCCTGTCATGGTAGGGCGGTGAAGCTGGGGGCAGCCTGATCCGGGAGGTGCCGGTGAGGGTGGCGGTCGACTTCTTCCACGCGGACTGCGCCGTGACGCTCCAGCGTCCGTACCGCTTGTTCGTCATGGAGGTCGGCTCCTGCTCCGTGCACCTCCTTGGGGCCCCGCCAACCCGGACGGGCCCTGGACCACCCAACAGATCCGGAATCTGCTGATGGACCTCGGCGACCGGGCGGCCGACGTCCAGGCCCTGGTCCGTGACCGCGCCGGGCAGGTCACCGCATCCTTCGACGCGGTCCTCGCCGACGCCGGCATCACCGCGGTCACGATCCCACCCCGAGCTCCCCGCGCGCTCCACCTCCAACCGCCCCGGCCCGACCACCCGATCACTGACGTCACGACGGGACACATCAAGCGTCGGCCCGTCCTCGGTGGCCTGATCAACTAATACGAACGAACAGCCTAAAACCCCAGGTCAACGCCGATAGCCGAGTTCTGGCACCCAACAGGTTCTACATAAGCCTCGTAGTATCTACCTGTAGCTTCGGGGTTTCTTTCTCAGGAATGACTGTCACTCGGGCCGAGTGTGGTGAGCAATGCCGTTAGCGCGACCCTCTCGCTGTTCGAGTTCGGACTCGTTGCCCGGAGGGCGCGCAGCACCGTATCAATCTTTCCGTCGATCTTGGTCCACGCAGCCTTGTCCTTCGGTTTCAGACGCGCTTCGGCGTTGTCCCACGCGATTTCGAGATCACCGATGCGGGCCGTAGCGCCAGACTGGTTGCCGGCGTTCAGGAGATCCAGCGTGTCCTGTGTGATTTTTCGGAACTTCGAGAGGTCTCCGAGGGGCGAGAGCTGTGCTGGCTGACTTCCGCCGGGGATCACTGCCTGGCTTGCGCCGGGGATCACTGTCTGGCTTGCGCCGGGGATCACTGTCTGGCTTGCGCCGGGGATCGACTGCACGGCGGCAGCCGAGTTTGACGTGTCTTCTTGAAGCGAGGACTTGCGCAAGAAGTATCCCGTCCCTGCGGCGATGAGGACGAGCGCCACGACGACGACTGTCTGCCACAAGCCTCCTCGTTCCATTGCCTCGTCAGTGTCAATGGCAGAGGCACTCGGGATGACATCGGCTTTCGTCACCGAGAAATAGGTAACGATGCCGAGAATGCCGGCCACGAAGATCAGGCTCGTCACCGTCGCACCCAGGCCCAGCCCGCCCTGGCCCGATGACTGAGAGAGGTAGTCACCGATCGATGCTCCAAGCGGGCGGGTCATGATGTAGATGATCCAGAAGGAGAGAACCGAGTTGAGTCCGAATCGCCATGCGACCGCAATGATGGCGATCAGCGATACCACGATGATTCCCGTCGCCAGGTAGCCGAGCCCAAGCACCTCGGCCATGAGATCGCCGGTCGCCGTGCCGAGCGCGAAGGTGACGAGAATCGTCAGCCAGTAGAACGCCTCTCGCCGTCTGGTGAAGATGGAATGAATGGAGAGCGTCTTCTCGATCAGGTACCACACGAGGAAGGCGAGAGCGAGAAGAACACCGAAAATCAGGGTGCTCGCTTCGAGTGGCAGACCGATACTGTCCGTGAGATTGTCGGTTACCAATGTGCCGAAGACGCTCACGAGCGCCACCGCCAGCCAGTACCTGCTCGGTATGTACCGATTCGCCCTGAATTGGAAGATCAGAGCGGCGACGAGCAGGACGCCTGTGACGACGGACGTACCGGTCAGACCGAGGTTCAGGTTGACGTTGAGGAAGTCAGCGGCCGATTCACCAACCGTCGTGCAGAGCACTTTGATGATCCAGAAGTAGATGGTGACTTCTGGAACTTTGTTAAGGAGTTGGCGATTTGGTGCGAGGGTGCGTGGTGAAGTCATGGGGATGCTCGGTGAAGTCATCGGGCTCTTTCTCGTTCTCGGTTCGGTCGCCGCGGCGGAAGAATCTGGGACGGGGGTGAGCCAAGCCGCGACTTGTCGGACATTAGGGCACGCCAGGCCAGCCATGGGTCGGACAGGGTAAGCGGGCGGGAAACTCTGTTAATGAGCAGCTGCGGAGTCCTGAGGCATCCGCCGCGTGGTTGGACTCGGGAGTGACAGGTGAGCTGCACGGACGCCTGCGTGGTGGATGCCGCGGTACCTGCTCGACTACAGGCAACCGCTGTCACCGGGGCAGGCGGTCGTGGTCGCTTCCCGCGCGGGCGTCGGGCCGCCGCCCGGGTCTGGTCTGGCGACGGTATTCCCGGACTACCGGAACGGCGGACACCACCACGATCAGCAGCGTGATCGGGATGATGTACCGGTCGATCGAGATGGACCGTCCAAGGGTGTAGCCGAGCAGGGTGACGCCGAGCGACCAGATCAACCCGCCGGCGACGTTGAACAGGGTGAAGGCCCGGGCCGGCACGCCCACCACACCGGCCACCGGGTTCATGAAGGTGCGTATGACCGGCACGAACCGCGCCAGGATGATCGCCTTTCCGTAGCCGTACCGGTCCAGGAACTCCTGGGTCCGTTCCACGTTCTCCTGTTTGAACAGCCGGGAGTCGGGTCGGTTGAACAGGACCGGGCCGGCCCGGCGGCCCAGCAGATAGCCCGTCTGTGCGCCCACCAGCGCCGCGACGGCCACCCCGGCCAGCACGGAGCCGATGTGGAAATGCGGCTGGCCGGCGGTAGTGCGGGTCGTGCTGTAGGCGCCGGCGAGGAACAGCAGGGAGTCACCCGGAAGGAAGAACCCGAGGAGCAGGCCGGTCTCGGCGAACACGATGACGGTCAGACCGGCAAGGCCGAACGTCGAGGCCAGTGAGGCGGGGTCAAGAATATTGAGTGCGAGTGGACCAGACAGCGCAGGACTTCCTTTCCATCGTTTCCGGCCGGATCCTGCCCGCAGTTGACCGTCTCACGGGCAGAGCGCCTCGGGGCCTGCGAAATCAGAATGAGAAGGGACCGAACCTCAGCACGGACACGAATCCGACGGCGAGACAGTAGAACGCGAACGGGGTGAGCGTCCGGGTTTCGAACCAGCGGCTGAGGAACCGCACCGACAGATAGGCTGCGACACCCGCGACCGCCGCCCCGAACAGGGTCTGCCCCCGTACCCCGTTGCCGAGCGGGCCGAACAGATCCGGCAGCTTGAGTAGGCCCGCAGCCAAGATCACGGGGGTGGCCAGCAGGAACGCGAACCGAGCCGCGTCCTCGTGGGACAGGCCGCGGATCAAACCGGCTACCATGCTCACGCCCGATCGGCTGATCCCCGGTGCGAGTGCGGCGGCCTGGGCGAAGCCGACAACAAGAGCGTCCTTCACAGAGAGCGTGGCCAGTCTCTGATCGGCAGCCAGGTCTGCGGCGGCGCCGACGGACAGCGGCGCCGGGTCGGCCGATCCCGGGGTGGCGCCTTCAGAAGCGCCCGTGGCGGGCGTCGGAGTCGGTTTCCCAGCGGTGAACCTGCCCGTGATCGGCGCTGCCATCACCGGAGCGGGCGCGGACCCGGGTCCGCCGGGCGCCGTGTTCCTCCGCCGCAGCCGCTCCCCAGCGAGCAGCACTCCACCGTTGACGGTCAGGAACAACGCTGCCGACAACGGTTTGCCGAGCGTGGTGCGGAAAGTGTGCTCCAGCAGGAGACCGCTGATTCCGACCGGAATCGTCGCGATAATCAGCAGCCAGCCGAGTCGCTGGTCGGATGTCTGGACCCGGCGGTCCCGTACCGATATCGTCAGACCACTGGTGATCCGGACCCAGTCGCGCCAGTAGAACGTGATCAGAGCGATCGCGGTAGCGACGTGTACGGCGACGATGAAGGCCAGGTAGGGCGACTCCGGCGCAGAGACGTCCAGGTCCCGCGCCCAGCTTCCACCGATCCACGCGGGGACGAGCACGCTGTGCCCGAGACTGGATACCGGAAACAGTTCCGTGATCCCTTGTAGGAGACCGATCGCGCCCGCCTCGACGAATCCGAAATGCCCCATCGGCGCCGTCCCTTCTTCCGGCGAGGCGTCAAGCCCGCCTGATTCCCGACGTGGCAGTCCGGCCGCGACTGTCTGCCCGCCGAGCGGCGGGTCGGTTCACGATGCCGAAAGGATCATGTGAAAACGGTGTACGCCGAGCGGGCGATCGGGGCCGTCTACGCTCTGAGTGGCCCCCGGCGTTAAGAGCGTGTCTCACGTGGGGAGTTTCTTCCAGCAGATCAGTGCGGCCGCGAGGGAGAGAAACCCGAGGAAGTTGCGGCCGTCGCGTTCGTAACGGATAGTCAGCCGGCGATAACCATCGAACCAGCCGGATGGGTCGGCCGCGCAGCGAGGTGCCAGCCCGAGGGCTGGTCCTTTTCCGCGCGGCCTCCCGCCGAACCGGACGTGATGGTTTCCCGATCATCCGGCTCTCCGG
>NZ_CAKKTL010000128.1:0-9729 GCF_920664355.1 Protofrankia sp. CiP1_Cm_nod2 | reverse complement strand
TGACTACTGCGTGAGCGGTGTAGCAGGCCGCCCCTTGTGGATCCGGCCGTGGCAGGTAGCGCAGACCACGAGTAAACGTTCAGGTTCTTTGTTGATGTTGCTGTGGGTGGCCGGCTCTCGAGCCGGGTTCGGTTGTTGGCTGACGCGTGGCGCAGCAGGTCTGGTGCGTGTGGTGATGTAGCGGGGTGCCCGCGCAGCCGGAGGAGATGCCCCTTGAGGGACTGATCGCCCTCGTGCGCGCGCAGGCGGAGTTGATCGGTGAGCTGCGGGTGACGGTGGCGGCGCAGGCCAGGGAGATCGCGGAGTTGGCGGCGAAGGCGGCTGACCTGGAACGGCAGGCGTCGCGGAACTCGCGGAACTCGTCGTTGTCGCCGTCCACGGACGACGCGATCCCGGGGCGGAAGCCGCCGGAGCCGCCGCCGGGCGGGACTCCCGGGGCGGCGGGCGGTGGCGGGGCGGGGAAGAAGCAGCGCGGCAAGCAGCCGGGCGCGGACGGGCTGACGCTGGCCTGGCGGGAGGACCCGGACCGGGTCGAACAGCACTTTCCGGGCGGTGCGTGTGGCTGCGGGGCGGCGCTCGCCGGGGCGACGGTGACGGGGGCCGCGCGCTCGCACCAGGCCCACGATCTCGAGCCGGCCCGGTCGACCGTGACCCAGCATGACCTTTACCCGGTGGTGTGCGGCTGCGGGCGTCGCCATGTGGCCGCCCGGCCCGAGGGGCTGTCCGCGGCGCCGGTGTCGTACGGGCCGGAGCTGCGCGCGCTCGCGTTGTACTTCCTGGTCCGCCAGCACCTCCCGGTCGAACGGACCCAGGAGGGGATCGTCGAGCTGTGTGGGGTGGAGGTCTCGACCGGCTGGCTGCATTCGCTGCTGGCGCTGGGCGCGGACGCGGTCGCCGAGGCGGTCGACGCGATCGAACAGCGGATCGCGTCCGAGAAGGTCGTCGGGTTCGACGAGACGCCGCTGAAGGTCGGCCCGAAGGGCGAGAAGCGCTACGTGCTCTCGGCCTCCACGCTGCTGTTCACCCTGTTCGTGCTGGGCCGCCGCGACAAGGCCAGCTTCCGGGCGTTCCTGCTCGGCCGGATGCTCGGGGTTGTCGTCCACGACCGCTACGCGTTGTACGACTGTGACGAGTTCACCGGGTTCCTCCACCAGCTGTGCGTCAGTCATCTGCTGCGCGACATCGAGGACACCGTCGAGACCTACCCGGGCGAGGTGTGGCCGGTCCAGCTCCGCCAAGCGCTGCGGGGCCTGGTCCACCAGGCCAACCTCGCCCGCGCGGCCGGGCTGGCCGAGGTCCCCGCCGCGCTGCGTGACCCGCTGCTCGCGGAGTACCGCGGCGCGGTCCGCGTCGGTCTCGCCGCCGTGCCCCCGGCCGCGAAGGGCGCGAAGCAGCCGGTCGGGCGCTGCCTGCTCGAGTGCCTGCGTGACCGGCAGCCCGACGTGCTCCGGTTCGTCTTCGATCTCGACGTGTGGCCGACGAACAATGCGAGCGAGCGCGACCTACGGCCGTTCAGGACGCAGCAGAAGATCTCCGGTCGGCTCACCTCCACAGCCGCGACTGCCTGCCGCCTGCAGATCGCCAGCTACCTGTCCACCGCCCGCAAGCACGGCATGTCCGCGATGCACGCGCTGCGCCTCGCGTTCCACGGCACGCCCTGGATGCCGCCACCCGTCGCCGTGCCCGCCTGACCGAACCGCCCACCTGATCCAGCCGCGCCGACCACCGGCGCGGCCCGCCGCCATGCCCGAACCACCACCTACAGCAAGATCTTCAAACCAGCTGAATGTTTACGCCGTGACCTACAGCGATGATCCTGGCGGTGACTGCCGGAAGGATGGCCCCGCCGCATCGCGACCAGCGGTCGTCCATCGGGCGTGGGTACTGTGAGGGGAGACACGCTGGTCCCGACGGAGTCGGATAGTGAAAGGCTTCCATGGGTACGGAAACACCTGAGCTCCATTCCACTCGTCCTGTTTCTGCGCTCAAGGGCGCGGCGTTCGCCGGTTCCTCCTGGCTGCGGGTGTTACTGGGGACCGGAGTCGCCACGACGGTGATCGTTCTGGGGTTTCTGCACCGTCCCGCTCTCGGCGTCGGCGAGAACAACCTGATTCATGCTGACCGGGAGTGGTTGGCTCTCGCGGTGCTCGCCACCGCGATGATCTGGGTTGCCGGCACGGTGACGCAGCTCGGTTCGATGTCGCTACGTCCATCGCTGAGGCGGCTGTTCGCGGTACAGATCGCCGCGTCGTTCACCAACCATCTGCTTCCGGCCGGGTCTGGCGGTATCGCGGTCAACGTCCGCTTCCTGCAACGGCATGGGATGAGCAGGAGCGCGGCCCTGGGAGCAGTGGGCCTGAACTCCCTCGCGGGCATGGTGACCCATCTGATCCTGCTCGCGGCCATGATCGGGCTGGCTCCGTCCGTCCTCACCAGCGTCGGTACACAGGTACGGTGGACGACATGGCGACGGCCTGTCACCGGCGTTGTCCACCGTCCCTGGATCGGGCTCGCATTGATCGCCGTGCTGGCACTCATGCTGGTCGTGGGGACGGTGGTGAACCGGCGCCGCGCGGGAACGTGGAGGAGAACGCTCACCACGCGCCTCACCTCCGCCCGGACCCACATGATGCGTGAGCTGACAGTGCTGGCCGGGGTCGTGCGGGATCCGGCCCGTGCCGCCAAGCTCTGGCTGGGATCGTTGTCGGTACCGCTGCTGCACGCCGTGATCCTCATCGCCGTGCTGCGCGCCGTCGGCGTTCCCGCCCCGGCCGGGACCGTGGTCCTCATCTACCTGGTCGCTTCCTCGCTGTCTGTGATCGTGCCATCGCCAGGTGGTCTGGGTGCGCTTGACGTGACCCTTGCTACGGGGCTCGTCGCGGTTGGGATCTCCTCACCGGCCGCAATCGGGGTGGTCCTCGGGTACCGGCTGCTCACGGTCTGGGTGCCGTTGATGCCCGGGGCGTGCGTCTTCGCGTTCCTCGTCCGCCGTCGGATCATTTGAGCCGGTATCCGGGAGTGGGGTCTGTCCGGGTAACGACTCTGCCAAGATTCCGGTGGTGACAGGCGGTCGCCGTGCGGGCATCGTCGGTACCGTGTGATGCCAGCGTGCGGAACGGTATGCCCGCCGCTGAAAATATTTGCCCCATGACTTTCCGCCGCACGGCACCGTCTACGCCCACCACGCGACCTGGCGGGACGAGGGTATCTTCGTTCATCTCAACTACAACCTGACCGGTCTGGCCCGCGTCAAGGAGGGCCGCAAGCCCGAACCGACCGCGTGCATCATCGACACCCAGAGCGTCAAGACCTCCACCGACGTTTCCCCCTGACCAGTCAGGGCACGGACCCCGGCAAGAAGACCGTCGACCGCAAGCGGGGCATCGTCACGGACACGCTCGGCCTGCTCCTCGCCGTGGCCGTCACCGCTGCGAGCCTGTCGGACAACGCCAGGGGAACGACTCAACCCGCCGCCGGGAACCGATTGTGGGTCAGCGCCGGCCGTACGTCGTTGGTCGCGATCGCGTACATCGCAGCGGTGCGCTGCAACACATCCGGCCAGGCCATCGGTGGTGGAACCGCCCGATTGTGGGCCGCGATGGCCTCTCTCTCAGCGGGGTCGGCGGCAAGCCGCACAATTGCCTCGACCATGCCGTCATCGCTCTCGGCGAGGATCCCCTCATCGCCGTCACGGACAAATTCGCGTATTCCGCCTTCGGCCCTGGCAACCACGGGAAGGCCCGCGCAGCGGGCCTCGAGGGCGGCGATGCCGAAGGATTCCAGGGTTGCGGGTGCGACGAACAAGTCAGCCCGCCCGAACAGGGAGCGGATCCGAGCCCGGGACAACCGGCCCGGCAGGCTTACCCACTCGGTCATGCGGTGGAGGCGAAGGTATCGCTCCAACGATCGCCGCTGCGGGCCGTCCCCGACAACCACGGCGCGCAGACGAAACGTCGGCTCCAGTGCTCTGTGCGCCCTGTGGAGCATGCGCAGCAGTTGCCGGGGCCGCTTGCGAGGCGCCAGGCGCATGACCGCGACGACGACCACCTCGTCCGGGTCACGGGGCTTCGGAGCCACCTGCCATGCCGAAACGTCGATTCCGTTTGGCAGAACGAACACCGGCGCCGTGCCGACCAGCCGTCGCAGCGGTTCGGCGGCCACGTTGCTGACGGCCGTCCACACCACTGGCCACGATGACCACCCGAAACCGGTATCGAGGATCCGGAAGGCAGGCTCCAGGTGGGAGATCAGCGAATGCATTGTCACCACGGTAGGGGCGCTGCCCGCAGCCGCTATCGTCGTGAACGCCAGGGGGGAGATCAGGCCGGCGTGTACGTGGATGACGTCGTATGCCCTGTCCCGCAGCAGCAGTCGGCTGGTTCGCAGGGCGGCCGGATGGAGCATCGAGGGAAATGCGACCGTCTCGGTCAGGCGATGCACTCGCAGTCCGCCCGTGCGCTCCTCGGCCGGCCCTGGAGTGGAAGTGATTACCTCGACGGAGTGACCGACGGCCTGCTGACGCATGGCCAGGTCGTGGATGTGCATCTCGATTCCACCGAGTCGAGGCAGATAGAAGTCCGTGACATGGGCGATTCTCACGCGAAAGCTCCCCAGGTTGGCCGAGCCAGGCACATATCGGATGTCTTTCCTGGTGCAGACTTTGTAGATGCCTTACACACTGGTCTCGTTCCACGCACACCCCGACGACGAGGCGCTGCTCACCGCGGGAACCCTGGCGCGAGCCGCTGCGGAAGGTCACAGGGTGGTCCTCGTGGTCGCCACCGCCGGTGGATCGGGCCTCGCGTCCGCCGCGATGCTGGCCGGCTGTGATCTTACCGAGCGTCGCTGGGCCGAGTTGCTGCGCTCCGCCGCGGTGCTCGGGTGCGCGCGGGTCGAGTGTCTGGGCTACGACGACTCTGGGATGACAGAAGCACCCTCCGGGGCGGAGCGGGCGTTCGCCCGGCAGGACGTCGACGAGGCCGCCGCGCGTTTGGCGGACATCCTGCGTGAGGAGCGGGCGGACGTGCTGACCATCTACGACCCGGTCGGAGGCTATGGTCATCCCGACCATGTGCAGGTGCACCACGTCGGCATGCGCGCCGCCACGATGGCGGGCACCGCCGTCGTCCTCGAGGCCACAGTGGATCGAAGCCGGTTGCAACGCGCACTGCGGATCATCCATTACCTGCCTGGTATCCCCGCGGACTTCGCTCCCGCCCGCCTCGCAGGCGCCTACACCGCCCCGGATGCGCTGACCCACCGGGTCGACGTGCGCCGCTACGTCCGACAGAAACGCGCGGCCATGGCGGCGCACGTCAGCCAGACCAGTGCCGACTCCGGCCTGCGAACGCTGACCGTGCTGCTCCGGATTCCCCGCCCGGTGTTCCGGTGGGTACTCGGTCGCGAATGGTATGTCGAGTATGGTCGGACACCCACAGAACCGCTCCTCGACAACATTTTCGCAAGCCTGGCGGACACTCCCGACCACACTATTATCGACATGACTAACAATTATGCGCATCAGAGCGAGGACGCTGTCGGAACCTGACGCTGAAGTAGCCCGGCGGATGGGTTCACCCTTCTCTGAGCACTGCTGCATAATTCCCCGGATTCGATGTGTGTAGCACTGGTGCAACGAAAGGACCGTTCCTCGACCATCTTGGCTCCCCGGCAGGTCAGAACAGGGTGAAGCGGGCATGGCAGCACAGTCCCGCCGTCATGCAGTAGAGGGCGAACGGGGTGAGGGACGGTTCTCGAAGTATCGGGCGAGGAACCGCACGGACAGGTAGGTGGCCACACCGGACAAGACTGTGCCGAACAACACTTGGGCACGGATACCGCTGCCGGGCGGGCCGGACAGATCGGGCAGTTTGAGTACGCTGGCCGCGAGGATGACCGGGATGGCAAGTAGGAAGGAGAAATAGGCCGCGTCCTCGTGGAACAGTCCGGCCATCATGGTGATTCCTGACCTGCTGACGCCCGGTGCCAGGGTGATGATCTGCGCTGATCCGACAACGAGCGCGTCAACCCGCGAAGACGGGACAACCGCTGGTCGGCGGCCACATCAGAATGCACAGCCCTGTCGGAATACGGTTCGGTCGACCGCAAGTCGGATGGGATGGCGGCGACGACGAGAAGCCATCCGAGCTTTTGGCCCAGCGTGTCCACTTCACAGTCCCGCAACGAGGTCACCGGGCCCCTGGCAATGCAGATCCAGCCCCGCTGGAAATAGATGATCAAAGCTACGGCGGTGGCGACGTGAAGGCTCACGATGAACGCCAGGTAGGGCGATTTGGGGGCGGACACGTTGAGGTCCCGCGCCCAGCCGCCGCCGATGACCGCCGGGATGAGGACGCTGTGGCCGAGGCTGGACACGGGGAACAGCTCTGTGATGCCCTGTAGAAAGCCGATGACACCGGCCTCGAAGAAACAGAGATGCGGCATGGACTCACTTTCGAAAGGATGCGACCGATGGGCCGGCTCGGGGCTCGGTAACACCTGACGCATGTGTCAGAACCGCACACTGGCACCCCGATCATGTGAATACCATGTGTAGAAGATGTAAGGTCGAAAAATGTAGTGTGTCGGCGGCTGATCACCCGTTCCCGACCTGGACGTGTCGCCGAAATCCCGACCGCCGCCTCGGGTGAGATTTTCAATAAACGCCCCAGGGAGGATTCGCGGCCCAGTACCGATTTTTGGACGTGCACGGCGGCCAGTTGGGAACCGGCTGCGGCGCAGGCGTCCAGATTCTCTCGGCCTCCGAGCGCGCAAAAAACCGCGATCGCTCGACAGCAACCATGCTGTTGTGGAGATGAAGGTAGGCCCTTCTGTATCGGCATGCAGGTGCTGGTGTCAAACCGCCACGAGTTGCTGTGGTGAATGAGCCATGGTGGTGAACGTCCGCGGAAAAGCCGTCGTGAGAGGCGGCAGGTATGAGCCAAGAAGGCGAACGAGAGTGAACCATCGATGACGTGTCGTTAAGCCAGGTGGCATCAAAACCAGGGCCTTAATGCTGCCCGGGATAAGTCAGAGGGAAAGCTGCCTACTGCTCCGGCGATGCCCGGCATGAAGATGGCGCAAGCTTGGCTTGGGCTCTGCAACGGAACAGGAGAACTCCTTGGCACGACATGGGTCCAGCGGATTGGAGCGGGAACCCACCGGGAGACCGGCAAGCGGCTAATCCGCGAGTCGCGGAGTACCAGGTGCAGGCCAGGAGGGCGGAGTGGGGCGGGACGCCAGCAACCCCGGCGCGACGTGGCACGATCTCGCAGGTGACCAGCACACCCGCCGCGACGCAGCACCTGCACGACCTCGCGCGGCTGCGCCGCGTCCGCGACCGGATCGACCGGGAATACGCGCAGCCGCTGGACGTCGAGGCGCTCGCCCGCGGCGCGCACATGTCGGCCGGGCACCTCAGCCGCGAGTTCCGGCGCGCCTACGGCGAGTCGCCATACGGCTACCTCATGACGCGGCGCATCGAACGCGCGATGGCGCTGCTGCGTCGTGGCGACCTCAGCGTCACCGAGGTCTGTTTCGCGGTCGGCTCCTCGTCGCTGGGCACCTTCAGCAGTCGCTTCACCGAGCTGGTCGGTATGCCGCCCAGCACCTACCGGCGCCATGCGACGCGCGCGACGGCGGGGATGCCGCCGTGCGTGGCGAAACAGGTGACCAGACCGATCAGGAATCGAGAAGCGCGGGTCACGGAGCCGCAGCTAGCGTGACCGCCATGGACATCACGATTCACGGGACCTTCCTCCCGCACGACGACCCGGACGCATCCCTGGCCTTCTATCGCGACACCCTCGGCTTCGAGGTCCGCAACGACGTCGGATACGGCGGGATGCACTGGATCACGGTCGGCCCTGCCGACCAGCCCGGCACGTCCATCGTCCTGGAGCCGCCGGCCGCCGACCCCGGCATCACCGACGACGAGCGCCGCACCATCCTCGAGATGATGGCCAAGGGCAGCTACGCCCGCATCACCCTGGCCACCGCCGACCTCGACGGCACCTTCGCACGGCTGCAGGCCAGCGACGCCGAGGTCGTCCAGGAGCCGACCGCGCAGCCGTACGGCGTTCGCGACTGCGCCGTCCGCGATCCCGCGGGCAACCTCATCCGCATCAACGAGCTCCGCTGAGTCGTCCGGCGATCGCAGCCATGACCTGCACAGACGGCACCGCGAAGGAGCCCGCGCACGACGCCGGTGCCGGCCGCCTGGTGGCCACCGGCACCGACCTCGACGGCGACGTCCCCGAGCTGCTTCAGGACCGATGAGGCCGCCCCCCCGCTCCCGCGCTCAGCGTCGTCGCGACACCGATCGTCGGCTCACCCACGACATCGATGTCTAGGTGGCCAGTGCCTCGGCGGACGGTGCGCCGTACCTGGTGTCGCTGTCCTTCGGCTGGGACGGCGAGGCGCTGCTGATGGCCACGCCGACGGACATCCCGACCGGCAGAAACCTGGCCGCCACCCGGGCCGTCCGGCTGGGGCTGGGCCACACCGCGACGTGTCCATGATCGAGGGCAAAGTCGAGGTCCTCGAGATCGACGCGCTGCCGCAGGAGCGGGGTGACCGGTTCATCGCGCGCACCGGCTTCGACCCGCGTGCGCTGGCCACCCCGTACCGCTGGTTCCGTATCTCCCCGCGCCGCATCCAGGCTTGGCGCGAGGTGAACGAGCTGTCCGACCGCGAGAGCTGATGCGCGACGGCCGTTGTTGGTCCGACGCCTCGGCGGGCGCGCCGCGTGGCCGGGGCCCGGAGGCTCCACGGGCCGAAGCGAAGGAGAACCAGACGTACTGCTCGAAGCTGGTCAGATCGAGCCAGGCGACACGACGGAGACCGCGAAGGCGGCCCCGCCTAACAGATGGAGACACGATGATCATGGCCACGAGGACGGACCCGCAGTCGCCTGCGCTGCACGTTGCCGACAGCCACGATCTGCTCCGCGTGCAGGGCGCGCGCGAGAACAACCTCAAGGACGTCAGCGTCGAGATCCCGAAGCGCCGGCTGACGGTGTTCACCGGCGTCTCCGGCTCGGGCAAGAGCTCGCTGGTGTTCGGCACGATCGCCGCCGAGTCGCAGCGGCTGATCAACGAGACTTACAGCGCCTTCGTGCAGGGCTTCATGCCGACGCTGGTGCGGCCCGAGGTCGACGTACTCGAAGGGCTGACGACCGCGATCATCGTCGACCAGCAGCGGATGGGTGCCAACGCCCGCTCCACCGTCGGCACCGCCACCGACGCCAACGCGATGCTGCGCATCCTCTTCAGCCGGCTCGGGCAGCCGCACATCGGCTCACCCAACACGTTCTCCTTCAACGTCCCCTCGGTCCGCGCGAGCGGGGCGATCACGATCGAACGCGGCGCCGGCAAGACCGTGAGACAGACCTTCACCCGCACCGGCGGCATGTGCCCGCGCTGCGAAGGCCGGGGCACGGTCTCCGATATCGACCTCACCCAGCTCTTCGACGACTCCAAGTCGCTCGCGGAGGGCGCGATCACCATCCCCGGCTACAAGGCGGACGGCTGGTGGACAGTGGGGATCTTCACCGAGTCGGGCTTCCTCGACCCGGACAAGCCGATCCGCAAGTACACCAAGACCGAGCTCCACGACTTCCTCTACAAGGAGCCGGTCAAGGTGAAGATCAAGGGCGTCAACCTCACCTACGAGGGCCTGGTCCCCAAGGTGCAGAAGTCGTTCCTCTCCAAGGACCCCGACGCGCTGCAG
>NZ_CAKKTL010000127.1:0-14575 GCF_920664355.1 Protofrankia sp. CiP1_Cm_nod2 | reverse complement strand
GGCCCGTCCAGGCCCGCCGCCACGGTGCCGTCCGCCGCGGGCCCACCTGGCACGCCCGCGAGCGCGTCACCGGCCAGCGCGACGCCGGCCGGTCCGTCGTCGGCCGGCCCGTCGTCGGCCGGCCCGTCGTCGGCGAGGGTGCTCATGGCGTCCCGGCTCCTCTCCGTCGCCATGCTCAGGACAGGACGGCGATCGCCTGGCGCCCGCCCTCGAGAAACTCGGGCCACAGGCCGCCGTCCTTCCTGCCCCGTGGCTCGACCACGCCGTGCAGGTACCTGTTGAGGATGGCGAGGTCCTCGGGGCTGCGCCGGGCGAGGGAGCCGACCAGTGAGCTCGCCAGCGTGCCGGCGTGCAGCCGCTTCTCGCCGAAGAACTGGCTGTGCAGGATCGCGTCCTCCAGGACGCCGATCTGCTCGGCCGTGGACAGCGCCGACTCGAGCTTCTCGTCGTCGCTGGTCGCCGACGCGGCAGCGGTGCGCAGGTCGGCGAAGCTCTGCAGCAGGATGTCGAGCAGGGTCGGCGGGACGTCGAGCTCGATCTGGTGGCGGCGCAGCAGCTCGGCGGTGCGGAACCGGACGATGTCCGCCTCGCTGCGTCTGTTCGTCACCACGGGGATCCGGACGAAGTTGAAGCGCCGCTTGAGCGCCGAGCTCAGGTCGTTGACGCCCCGGTCCCGGCTGTTGGCCGTCGCGATGACCGAGAAGCCGGGTCTGGCGAACACGACGTTGTCGTTGTCCAGCTCGGGGATGGACACGTACTTCTCGGAGAGGATCGAGATCAGCGCGTCCTGGACGTCGCTGGTCGAGCGGGTCAGCTCCTCGAAGCGGCCGATGACGCCACGCTCCATCGCCGTCATGATCGGCGACGGGATCATCGACTCGCGGGACTGCCCCTGGGCGATCACCATCGAGACGTTCCACGAGTACTTGATGTGGTCCTCGGTGGTACCGGCGGTGCCCTGCACGACCAGCGTCGAGTCGCGGCTGATGGCGGCGGCGAGCAGTTCGGCGAGCCAGCTCTTGCCGGTCCCCGGGTCGCCGATGAGCAGCAGGCCGCGGTCGGAGGCGAGGGTGACGACGGCGCGTTCGACCAGGCTGGCGTCGCCGAACCACTTCTGGTCGACCTGGCGGCCCAGCTTGTCGGACTTCTGGGAGCCGAGCACGAACAGCCGGACCATGCGCGGGCTCAGCCGCCACGAGTAGGGCTTCGGCCCGTCGTCGACGGACTCCAGCCAGTCCAGCTCGTCGGCGTACTTGACCTCGGCGGGGGCACGCAGCATCTCGGTCATCGAGGTTCTCCTGCGGTGTCGGCTTGCGGGGGAAGAGGGGTCGGGAAGACGCCGGCGCACGGGGTGGCGGCGCCGGCCGTCCTCAGGTCAGGAAGTTCTTCAGCTCGACGACGAGCTTGCGGATGTGGCCGGAGATGACCGGCGTCCCCAGGTCCTTGAAGCGCTGCCGGAACCAGGGGTTCACGCTCGCCTGGCCGGAGCTGTTCACGGACCCGACCGGGATGAACTTCGCGCCCGAGCGGTGGATCGCCTCGAACGAGGCGAACAGCTGCTCGACGTGGGACTCGTAGTAGTCCGAGATCCACACCAGCACCGTGTTGCGCGGATCGGTGATCTTCGGACGGGCGAGCGTCATCGCGGCCGTGCCGTCGGTGCCGCCGCCGAGGCGGGTGCGCAGCAGGACCTCGAACGGGTCGTGCACCCAGGGGGTGAGATCGAGCGCGCGGGTGTCGTAGGCGACGAGGTGGACGTCCACCCTGGGCAGCCCGGCGAAGATCGACGCCAGGATGGTGCAGTTCACCATCGCGTCGACCATCGAGCCCGACTGGTCGACGACCACGATCAGCCGGGCCGGCGTGGTGCGCCGCGCGGTCTGCCGGTAGTACAGCCGGTCGACGTAGAGGCGCTGGTCCTCGGCGTTCCAGTTGGGCAGGTTCTTCCAGATCGTGCGGTCGATGTCGAGGTTGCGGAACACCCGCTTCGGCGGCACGGAGCGGTCGATCGTCCCGACGCTCGCCTTCTCCACCTGGGTGCGCAGCACCTCGGCCACCTCGTCGACGAACCGGCGGATCAGCGCCTTCGCGTTGGCGAGCGCGACGCCGGACAGGTTGTGCTTGTCGCGCAGCAGCTGCTCGACCAGCGACATGCTCGGGGTGAGCCGGCTGGCGAGCGCGTTGTTCGCCAGCACCTCGCGCAGACGCATGCGGCGCACCAGATCGGCCTCGACGTCGGCGAGCGTGCCGTTCAGCTCGAAGCCGTCGCCGGCGCCCGTTCCCGCGCCGGCCCCCGGCCCGAGCGCCCGCCGCAGCCACTCCGCGTCGGACTGCCAGCCGGACAGCTGGGTCGCCGACACGCTGCCCGCCCCGGTCGCGAACACGTTGAGCAGCAGCTTGGAGACCAGCGCGGCGCGCCGCACCTCGTCCATTCCGACCCCTGTGCCCGCTCCGGCCTCCGCGCCAGCCCCGTCCGAGTCGTCCACGACCTCGTCGTTCGCGGTCTCGCTGTTCGCGGTCTCGTTGCCCTGGCCCAGCAGGCCCAGCAGATCGGCGGCGAGCGTGGGGAAGCGCTGCACGACGGTGTCGACGGAGACGGCCGGGTCCAGGAGGGCGGCCGGCAGGTCGAGATCGTCGACGATCGCCAGGCTCGCCGACTCCAGCGCGAGCTGCTCGTCCACGGCGAAGATCCGGGAAAGCAGCCGCCAGTACAGGACCTGGCGCCGGTTCTCGGCGACCGTGTCGAACGGGCCGGCCTCTCCCGCCAGGGCCTGCCGGGCCTGCCGGGCCTGCCGGGTCACGTTCGTGGATGTGGTCACTTGCGCAGCAGCCTTCCGGCGCGTTCACGCAGGACGGCCACCGTGTCGCCGTTCCTGGCGTGCGCCTTCGCGATCTTCGGATCGGTGACCCCGAGGGCCCAGTCACCGGCGTGCGCTGCCGTCGGCTTACGCCTGACCACGGCCTGGGCCGCGAGCGGGCGCAGCCGCCAGGCGCCGCCGTCCCAGCGCAGCAGCCCGAGGCAGGCGGACGAGACGGCCAGCAGCTCGGGAGTGAGCGGGCCGTGGCTCGCCGCCGGGTTCGCGGCGACCGGGCTGACGTCGACGTCGAGTACGGCCCCGTCCAGGTCGAGCGTGACCGTCCGCCGCTCGGCGTCGAACGCGGCCGCGTAGTCCTCCACGAGCACCGGCTCGGCGATCCGGACGGGGTGGCGGTCCAGCGGCACCGCGGCCGGCGCGACCGCCCCCGCGAGCAGGACCCGGGCGGTCACGAACGGATCCGCCGCGTCGGCGAGCCGCGCCGCGTCCTCCCGCCACAGCAGATCGCCGCCCTCGAGCAGCGCCATCTCGACGATCTCGACCGCGCGGTGCTCGGCGAGCGCGCCCAGCAGGACCGGGTAGGCGCTCAGCAGGTGCCACAGCGCAGGCCCGACGATCGTGTCCACCTTCGCGGCGCTCACCCCGGCACGCACCAGCCGCGGCGGCGCGTCCGCGCCGCCGGTGGCCTCGAGGATCCCGTGCACCTGGACCCGGACAGCGGTGTCGTGCTCGGCGATCTCGGCGCCGAGCACGAGCAGCCGACCGGACACCCGCTCCGCCGTGTCCGCGTCCGGTGTCCAGCCGCCTCGCCAGGCGAGCAGTTGGGCGCGCGTCCACAGGTCGCCCCAGCGCCGGACCGGGAGCCGCGCCGCGGCCCCCACCGGGCAGGAGGCCCGCAGCTCGGTGGCCAGGCCGTCGACGAGCACCGCCAGCCGGCGCAGGCCCGCCTCGGTCCACGCGGCCTCGCGCGCCCGGGAACTCGACGAGACCAGCTCGTCGTCGACGCCGCGCCAGCCGGTGATCGCCAGCTCGCGCAGCCACGACCGGCAGCCGGCAAGCGCACCGTTGCCCGCCGGCCCGGACGCGCCGGCCGCCGGCGGCCCGTTCCCCTCCGGCCCGGCATCCCAGGTCAGCCGGTCTCGACCGAGCGCCGCGTCGAAGCCCGTGAGCAGCGCGTCGTGCGCGGCGCCGAGGAGGGCGGCACGGGCGCCGGCCGACGCCACCAGCGCGTCGTCGCCGGCCGAGCCGACAACGATCTTCTCCACGGCCTCCGCGGCCCGCGGGCCGAGCGGGGTCGCCGCCACCGCGCCCGCCAGGGCCTCGAGCGCGTCGACGGCCGACGGGCCCAGCCGGCCGAGGCCGTCGGCCAGGGCGTCGTCGAACCCGTCCACCACCGTGAGGGCCGCTTCGACGCCCGCGGGCGCGGACCCGGTCAGCGCACCCAGCTGCGTCGCGCGCATCTACAGCACCGCCCGTTCCGCCGGGAACCAGTCGAGCTCGGGAACGGGCCCGGCGACGTCGGGCCGCTCCAGGTAGCCGAGATGTCGTAGGAAGCCGCTGAAGACGGTCGCCGCGGGCTGCTTCTCCTGCTGCCCGCTCAGGCCGGCGATCAGGTCGGCGGCCGACGCCGCGCCGTCGCCGACGTCGGCGCGCAGGTAGCGCGCGACCCGGCCTGCCCCGTACTGGAGCACCGCCGCGTCGACGAGCGTCTGGAGGTGCTTGCACATCGCCCAGGTGTTGAGCCCGCCACAGGGCCGGTTGTTGTTCGTGCTGCAGTAGTACGCGTGCGTCCCGGCGGCGATCGACGAGACGTACACCCGCTCGATGTCCGAGCCGCTCGACACGACCCCCTGCAGCCGCCCGTCGGCCAGCTCGACGAAAGGCACCTTCGCCAGCGCCCGGGGCGGGACGGGCGCCCCGACCCGCCCTGTGCTGCGCCGTTCCTCGTGACCCGTCGCCACCGCTCATCGACCTCCGTCGCTCGACCGGCCATCACCGACCGGTCGCTGCCGATCAGCCCGGTCTGCCCGCTGTTGTATCGCGGGGGTCCGACAGTTCTAACCGGGGCGATCAGGACAGATCGGAATGGGCCATACGGCGACCCGGAGCAACCACGTGCCAGTGTGCGACCAGAGCCGGGACGGCAGCCCGCGGATACCTTCCGCCCACATCAACATCCGCGGTGCCGTCCCACCAGGAACGGCGACGAACCGCACGCGAGGCTGCCATGGACGAACTGGTAGCCCTCTCCGAGGAGTTCGACGGCTACCGCGCGACCGACAGGCCCTATCGTCGCACGGAAGCGCCATGACCTTCGCCGCGCTGCTCGACACGTGCGTCCTGTTCCCCATGCACCTGCGCGACAGCCTGTTACGCCTCGCGATCACCAACCTCTACCGTCCGCTGTGGTCGCCACACATCCTGCGGGAGCTCCAGGACGCACTCGTCCGCGAGGGTTCGGCGTCACCGGAGGCAAAACGTATAGTCATCCACAATGGGGCACGCGGCCCGCAAGACACTCACCGACTCCCACCTACGGCTCCGTGCACGTCTACATCGGGGTAGAGTGCATGTGTGGAGATCTATGGTGTGGTCGTCCCAGAGCCGCACGAAGTTGTGGACGAAGCTCCACCGGACGTAGTCGCTGCTGTTGCGGAGGCTGACGAGACGACAGACGACGCCATCGTCTGTATGAGCTTCCAGGCGTTCGACGATCTGTTGAGCGAGTTTGTCGAGCACCCGCAAGCCAGCTAACCCCGGAAAATGTTCAGCGGCACGGAGCAGTTACCGTGCTCAACATGCCCACCTTCCAGCCGGAGAGCCGGTTTCTCGCCGAGTTCCACCGACTCAGCGCTGCGGATCAGGCTGCGTTCCGACGTGCGGTGGTGCTGTTCCACGAAGGGCTGGTTGCTGGGCGGTTCCATCCCTCACTACGCGTAAAGAGCTACCAGTCTCTCCCGGGTGTCAACGAGATGACGTGGGCACGTAACGGCCGCGCCCTGTGGCGCTATGGGCTACCTGTGCGGCCTGGGCATGCTCACGTAATCTGGCTACGGATCGGGACACACGATATATACAAGCGATAGAAGCGCCCTCCCACAAACCATCGTTGACCGCTCCGCTAAAAGCATAATAATCATATTATTTGATTGTGTTTGCAAGGCTCCAGTCAGGTGGATCGGTGGCCGGGTGGTGTCCGGAGGGCTGCCGGACACCACCCGGATTTGGTGGCTGTCCGTTGGCGGGCTGGCCGTCGTCGGGTTGGGTCAGAGGAGTTCGATCTCGGCGGTGGCGGGTGGCGCGGCGTCGTGGTGGCCGGAGCGCTGGGTGGGCAGCCAGCAGCGGGTGTCGAGGACGGCGCGGGCGCGGCGGGCCACCAACTCCCGGGAGAACGCGTCGTGGTCGACCAGGACGACCACGAGGTCGGCGGCGGCGACCTCCTCGGCGTCCGCCTCGACCAGGGCGACACCCGACGGCAGGCAGGAGGCGTCGACGTGCGGGTCCGCGGCCCGCACGTGCGCGCCGAGCCCGGCGAGCAGCGTGGCGACCCGCACCGCCGAGGACTCCCGGGCGTCACCGGTGTTCTTCTTGTAGGCCAGCCCGAGCAGCAGGATGCGGCTGCCGTTGACCGCGCTGCGCCGGCGGTTGAGCATCTCCAGGACCCGGCGCACGACATGGTCGGGCATGTGGTCGTTGACGTCGTTGGCGAGCTCGACGAAACGGAAGCTGCGCCCGAGGCTGCGCCGTACCCGCCACGACAGGTAGGAGGGGTCGATGGGCAGGCAGTGCCCGCCGACCCCGGGGCCGGGGGTGAAGCGCAGGAAGCCGAACGGCTTGGTGGACGCCGCCTCGATCGCCTCCCACACGTCGACCCCGAGCTCGTGGGCGAACATCGCCAGCTCGTTCACCAGGGCGATGTTGACGTGGCGGAAGGTGTTCTCCAGCAGCTTGGTCAGCTCGGCGGTGCGGACCGAGGCCACCGGCACGGTCGTCTCGACGATCGAGTCGTAGAACGCCCGCACGGCCCGCAGGGACCGCTCGTCGACGCCGGAGACCACCTTCGGGGTGTTGACCAGGTTCCAGCTCGGGTTGCCGGGGTCGATCCGCTCGGGCGAGTAGCCGAGGAAGAACGACTCCCCGGCGGCGAGCCCCGAGGCCTCCTCCAGCAGCGGCCCGAACAGTTCGTCGGTGGTGCCGGGGTAGGTCGTGGACTCCAGGATCACGGTGGCTCCCCGCCGCAGTAACGGCCCGAGGCTGCGCCCGGAGCTCTCGATGTAGGAAAGGTCCGGGATGCCTTCACGCAGCGGGGTCGGGACGGTCACCACCGCGACGTCGAACTCGGACGCGTCCTGATAGCTCGATGACGCCCGGTAGCGGCCGCTGTCGATGGCCTCGGCGACGACCAGGCTCGGGATGTCCTCCACGTAGGACTCACCGTTGCTCAGCCGTTTGACCCGCCCCTCGTCCACCTCGATCCCGACCACGGACCAGCCGGCCTCGACGGCCCGCATCGCCAGGGGCAGACCCACGTAGCCCTGACCTACCACGACGAGCTTTCCGTAATTAGTCATAAGCATAGCGTGACATACCGAACCGCCGCCAAAGCGGAAGCATGGCCCGTGTCGCACCACAAGCCGAAGATCGACACCAGGTGACGCCCGGCGGGCATCCGGCCCGAACCCCGTGGACGGCGACACGACACCAGCGGCGACACGACACGACACGACACCGGCGGCGATGTCGGACGCGACACGACGAACGCCTATCCACACTAGTAGTAGTGTCTCTACTACTTAATGTAGCCATCTTTCGATCTTCGACCGGAGCCGGATCCCACCGGCCACCAGCGGCACGGCCATGACCGCTCCGTGCCGGCGGCGGCGAAGAACCCTCCCGGACCATCCCAAGGCGGTGGACGACGTGGTGCTTTCGGCAGTCATCGCACTTCTGATCACCGCGGTCACGACGCCGGCCGTGATCGCGGGCATGCGACATCTGGCCGTCATGGACACCGTGACCGAACGATCGTCACACCTGGTGCCCACCTGCCGGGGCGGCGGGGTGGCCATCGCTCTCGGCCTGTTCGCCGGCATGCTGGTACCCATCGTCGACCCGGCCGTGGACGCCCCCGCCGAGCTGTTCACCGTGGTGGTGGCCGCATCGCTGTTCGGCCTGCTCGGCCTCGCCGAGGACACCCACGGCGTGGCCGCGCTCCGCCGGCTCGGCCTGCAGATGGTCGCGGCAGCACTGACGATCATCGCCTGGGTCGCCGTGGCACCGCCCGACCTGCCGGTCGCCGTCATCCCGCTGGCCGCCTGCGCGGCGCTGGTGTGGATCGCCGGCTTCACCAACGCCTTCAACTTCATGGACGGGATCAACGGCATCTCGTCGGCCCAGACCCTGCTGACCGGCGTGGCCTTCGCTGTCATCGGGCACCGCAGCGGCCTGGACTTCCTCACTTACGGCGGAGCCATGGCGGCCGGGGCCGCGCTCGGCTTCGGCCCCTACAACTTCCCGCGGGCAAGGATCTTTCTCGGTGACGTGGGCAGCTACGCCCTCGGCGCGCTGATCGCCGTGCTGGCGCTGCTGGCCGTCGCGCACGGTGTGCGGCCCGACGCCGTCGTCGCCCCGCTGCTGGTCTACCTCGCGGACACCTCCTGCACGCTGCTGCGGCGGGTGCGCTCCGGCCAGCTCTGGTACGCGCCGCACCGCGGCCACGTGTACCAGTTGCTCACCGTCGCGGGCTGGTCGCACACCCGCGCGACGCTCGTGGTCTCCTCGGTCACCGCGGCGACCGCCGGCCTCGGCATCGTGATCTACAGTGCCGACGTGGCGGCGCGGGTGGCCGCCGGCATCGCCGCCGTCCTGCTCGTCCGGATGTATCTGCTGCTTCCCCGCTACCTCGACGGCAGGCGGCGACAGCCCCGGCCCGGTGCCGCCGCGCCCGGCCGGCACCGGGCCACGAACCCGAAGATGAGCGGGCACGGCGAAGCCCTGCACAACACCACCCCCGCGGTGTGACAGCCCCGGACGGCAACAGCCACAATGATCGCAAGAATCCCCGCGCCGCGATGACAGCCGCCCGCACGCCCGGCACACCCGGCACGCCTGGCACGGGTGGGCCCGCCGGCCCCGCGGCGCCGTGGCACATCCTGATCGTGTGCACGGGGAACCTGTGCCGATCGCCGATGGCCCAGTACCTCGCCGCCGCGCTGTTACAGGAGGCGCTGGGTACCGCCGCCGCACCCGGGGTGACCGTCACCAGCGCCGGTACCAGCGCACGTGACGGCACGCCCATCCACCCGCACGCCGCGTCCGTCCTGGCCGGACGTGGTCTCGACCCGCGTGCTTTCACCACCCGCCGCCTGCACGCCGGGCTGCTCGACAGCGCCGATCTGGTGCTGTGCGCGGAGCGCGGGCATCGCGCGGCCGCCGTGACGACCGCGCCGAAGACCGTCAGCCGTGCCTTCACCCTGCGGGAGTTCGCCCGGGTGACCGCCGGGCTCACGCCCGCCGACATCAGCCCGGACACCGCCGCCTGCCTGGGCGGGGCTCGCTACCTGGGCGGGGCCCGTGCGGCCGCCGCTCCCCCCGGCCGGGGGCCGGTCCGCTCACACGACTCGGCCAGCGACGGCACGCCAGCCGCTGCCGTGGGCCGTGGACCACTGCCCCCGGCCTCGGAGACGATCCGGATGTGTGGCCAGGCCCTCATCTCCCGCGCGTTGGCCCGCCGCGGCCTCCGCCGCCCCGCGGCTCCCGCTGACGACGACATCCCCGACCCGATCGGATCGCCGGTCGAGACGTTCCGGGTGTGCGCCGACCAGATCGGCGAGGCGCTGGCCCAGCCGCTGGAGCTGCTGGCCCGCGCCGCGAGCGGCATCGCCCGATGATGCGGACAGCGCGGCAGACGGCGTCCGCAACCGTCCACACCGAGCGTGGCTCGGATCAGGCCAGATCCGGACCCAGCCTGATCCGGCCCTGCTGGTCGTTGAGGCCGCTTTTTCGGCCGGTGAGCGTTACCCGACGACAAACAGGCAGCGATCTTCCCTAGCGACCGGCGCCCGCCCACGGGTACCGTCGTCCGCATAGTTACTTGTGGTTACATAACTGGTGTTCTGGACGACGGCATCGGTAATGGTTGTGTCTGCGGCAACGACAGCGGTTGCGACGGCGGCAGCCCTCGCGACAGCGGCGGTTGCGAGGGCACCGGCTCCACCGGCGACGCTGGCACCAGCGGCACCGATGATGGTGGCGCGGACGGCGATACCGGCGCCGGCCGGGACGGATGGGCCTGCTGGGGTGGGCGGGTCTGCTGGGTCCACTGCCGCAGCCAGGGGAGAACCTGCTCGCCGGCCATGGGCGGCGAGATGAAGTAGCCCTGCGCCTCGTCGCATCCCCAGGCCGCCAGCAGCGCCCATGACCTGGCCGTCTCGACGCCTTCGGCGACCATCCGCAGGCGCAGGGTGTGCGCCAGCGCGAGTGTCGACCGGACGATCTCCCCGGCCGCGGGGCTGCGCTCGACGTCCCGCAGGAAGGCCCGGTCGAGCTTGAGCTCGTCCGCGGGCAGATCCCGCAGGTAGGCCAGGGAGCAGTAGCCACTGCCGTAGTCGTCGAGGCTGACCCGCACCCCGAGCGCGCGCAGCCGGACGAGGGTGTGCTGCGCACGCTCCCGCTGCGTCATCAGGGAATCCTCGGTGATCTCCACGCAGAGCGCGGACGGGGAGACGCCCGCCGCGCCAAGGGCTTCGTGCACACCGGGGACGAAACCGGGGTCGACGATCACGGGCGCGGGCACGTTCACCGACACCGACAGCCGAGCGCCGGCGGCGTGCCAGCGTGCGCAGTCCGCGAGCGCCCTGGTGAGGATCTGCCTGGTCAGGGCGGGCATCAGGCCGGCGGCCTGGATGTCGGGGAGGAAGGTGTCGGGCGTGCGGATCCCGTCGACGGGATGCCGCCAGCGCACCAGCGTCTCCATCCCGGTGATACGGCCGGTGCGCAGGTCGGCCTTGGGCTGGTAGTACGGCTCGATCTCCCCGTTGCGCAGGGCGGTGCGCAGCTCGGCGCGCAGCCGCAGCCGGGCCGGACCGGGCCGGGCGCAGCTCGGGTCGTACACCCGGTGGCCCGCGGACGACTTCTTCGCCTCGCCCAGGGCGGAGGTGGCGTTGCGCAGGAGCTCGGGCACGTCCCGGCCGTGATCGGGAGCGATCGCGATGCCGATGCTCGCCTCGACCGGTACCGGCGTGCCGGCGAGCGTGCACGGCTCCCGCAGGACGTCGCGGACACCGGCCGCCGCGGCCTGGGCCCGCTCGGCGCCCACGTCGCGCAGCAGCAGGGCGAACTCGTCCCCGCCGATCCTTGCCACCAGGTTGCCGGCGCGTCCCAGCCGGCGGACCCGCCGGCCCACCTCGATCAGCAGCCGGTCGCCCTGTTCGTGGCCGAGGCTGCTGTTGACCTCTCGGAAACGGTCAATGTTGATCAGCAGTAACGCGCCGGAAGCGGGGGCGGGCCGCCCCGCCTCCTCCGGCCCCCGGTCCGGCCCCACGTCCTGGCCCTGGCCCTGGTCCGGGTCCCGGCAGCGCACCGGGCAGCCGTCGGAATGATCCCCGAACAACCGCGCGGCCTGGCCGAGAAACCCGTGTCGATTGGCGAGCCCGGTCAGTTCGTCGGTGCCCGCGAACCCGCCGGCACGATTCCCGCGCGAGCGGCGCAACAACAGCATGGCCGCCACAATCACGATCAGTATCAGCGGACATACCGAGATTATCAGCCACAAACCGGCCCCTGTGCGCAGAACCGTCCAACACGTCAACGATGTCGAGGCCACCGTCCAGCCGGCCAGAACCGTCACGACGACCCGCGGCCGGACCGGACGCGCCAGCGCGGCGTGCACGAACGGCCGCTGCCGCCACGCCGGGCCGGTGACACGGCCGGGCAGGCGGCCGACCGGATCCGCGACCGGGCGGACCGGCCGGCGGGACAGCCGGTCCGGCGTGGCACGTCCGTCCGGGGCCCGGCGGCGGATCCACCGCTCGGGCACGGGCAACGTCACCATCGGGCCGATGGTCCGCTGGCGGGATTCTGGTTGGCACGGCCACTGATGTCTACAGGCATCGATTCCCCTGAAATCCGGACTTGGGCGCTCTTGGCAGGCGGTCCGAGAGTAACGCGTCGGACTCGCCCGGTATGGACGAACTGCCGTTTCCGGAACGGGGCTATTCAGCCTCCCACCAGGCATTTCACAGCTATTTCAACGGCCGTCGGACCCGGTCGGCCAGCGGCGCCCACGGTGTGGTCTGCCGGAGAGGTCACAGCGTGGTCCGCGTGATACGCGGTACGCGGTACGCGGTACGTTCACCCACCCTGGGCGGTGGCGCCGCGCGGGGCCGCTCCCGCGGGAGCGACGGCCGCGGGAGCAACGCCCGCGGGAGCGACGGCCCGAGCGGCGATATCGGTCGGCTGGCGGCCGCGGCCGCCGTAGTCGCCCGCGAGCAGGATCTCGGCGATCCGCTCGCCGGCGCGGCCGTCCCACAGCGCGGGCCGCCGTGGCCGCGGCGGGTAGGCGAGCACCTCGGCCGCCACCGCCACGATCCGTTCGGGATCGGTACCGATGACCTGATTGGTACCTTCGGTAACAGTAACTTCACGTTCTGTATTGTCACGCAATGTCAGGCATGGGACGCCCAGGACCGTCGTCTCCTCCTGGACCCCGCCCGAGTCCGTCAGGACGACCCGGGCGCCGGCCTGCAGGGCGAGGAAGTCGAGATAACCGGCGGGCGGGAGCGTGGCCACCCCCGCCGGCAGCCGCCCCTCGACCCGAGCCCTGGTCCGGGGGTGCAGGGGGAACACCAGGGGGCACCGCTCGGCGACTTTCCCGAGCGCCTCGAGCAGCCCCGACAGGACGTCCGGGTCGTCGACGTTGGACGGGCGGTGCAGGGTCACCAGCCCGTACCCGCCGGCGCGCAGCCCGAGCCGGGACAGGACCGGCCGGGCCCGCGCGCGCTCGATGTTCGCCAACAGGGTGTCGACCATGACGTTGCCGACGAGATGCACCTGGTCGGGCCGGTAGCCCTCCTGGCGGAGGTTGCCGGCGGCGTCCGGCGAGGTGGCGAACAGCAGGTCGGAGACCCGGTCGGCCACCACCCGGTTGACCTCCTCGGGCATGGACCAGTCCCGGCTGCGCAGCCCGGCCTCGACGTGCGCCAGCGGGATGCCGGACTTGGCCGTGACCAGCGCGCAGGCGAGCGTGGAGTTGACGTCGCCGACCACCACGACGACGTCCGGGCGGACGGCGGCGAGCAGCGGCTCGAAGGCCGTCATGACCCCGGCGGTCTGGCCGGCGTGGCTGCCCGAGCCGGCGGCGAGGAAGTGGTCGGGGGCCCGCAGGCCGAGCTCGTCGAAGAACACCCCGCTCATCGCGGCGTCGTAGTGCTGGCCGGTGTGCACGAGCGTGGTGACGGCGCCACGCGCCACGGCCGCGGCCAGGACCGGCGCGACCTTCATGAAGTTGGGCCGGGCACCGGCGACGAAGAGGACATGCACGAGGGGACTCCCTGCTCGAAGCGTCAGACCGGCCGCCAGCCCGGCTGGTGGCCCTACCGCCGGCCCGACCACTGGCCCGGCTGTGACCACCGCATCCAACGCTGGCCGGCGCCGTTGCCCGCAGGTCCCTTTACCCACGGGAGCCACTGCCTACGGGATCCGGAGCTGCTGCCTACGGGATCCAGCAGACCACCAGATGTGATTACTTCAGGTGACCATATCGGCGCCACACCGGACGTGTACATACGGATAGTATCCGTTCGACTACGATAAGCTCTGTCACGCTGACTGCACGTTTTCCCCGCTATCTCGTACTCACTCGCACCCGGGAGCCAACCGTGAACTTCGCCCGCATCGCGTGCGCAGCGCCGAGGTGGCTGCGGTGACCGGATCAGCAGGACCGGCGGGACCGGCGGGACCGGCAGGACCGGCAGGAGCAGCGGGACCAGCGGAACCGCCGGGAGCGGCCGGGACGGCCGGCCGGCGGCCGCTGCGGGTGCTCCTGATCACCCACTACTTCCCGCCCGAGGTGGGCGCCCCGCAGGCACGTCTCGCCGAGACGGCCCGGGCCTGGGCGGCGGACGGCCTCGACGTCACGGTCCTGACCGGGATGCCCAACCACCCCACCGGCGTCGTGCCGCCGGAGTACCGCGGCGCGTGGCAGCGGATCGAGCGACGCGACGGCTACCGGGTGATACGGACCTGGCTGTACGCCACCCCGAACGAGGGGATCGTCCGCCGGACCCTGTCGCACCTGTCGTTCACCGTGACCAGCGTGCTGCTCGGCGGGCGGGCGGCGGGAGCGGCCGACGTGGTGGTCGTCTCGTCCCCGACCTTCTTCCCACTCGGCTCGGCGTGGCTGCTGGCCCGGCTGCGGCGCGCGCGCCTGGTGGTCGAGGTCCGCGACCTGTGGCCGGCGATCTTCGTGCAGCTCGGCGTACTGCGCGACCGTCGGGTCATAGCCGCGCTCGAACGGCTGGAGATGGCCGCCTACCGGGCCGCCGACGCCGTCGTCACCGTGACCGACGGCTTCCGGGACGACATCGTCGGGCGCGGCATCCCCGCCGGCAAGGTCCACACGATCCACAACGGCGCCGACCTGAGCCGGTTCAGCCCAGCCCCCCCGGCGGCTCCACCAGCACCGGCCCCGCCGGCCCCGCCGGCGCTGGTGGAGCCGCCGGCCCCGCCAGCCGCGGCGGAACCGCCGGTGGCAGCGGAGC
>NZ_CAKKTL010000126.1:13072-14865 GCF_920664355.1 Protofrankia sp. CiP1_Cm_nod2 | reverse complement strand
GAAGGCTGCGCAATCACAGATCTTTTCACGTGGCCGGTGGCCGCGGAGCCACTGGAAAACCAGCCCATGTGTGTCACGTCCCCGCAGCGCTCCCCTCGCGTACGTCACCGAAGCGCGTCACGGTCTACCATATCCAACGGGAGGCGTACGCCGCGGTGGACGGATTCGTGCGGAACATACCGGGGGCGATGTGGGGAAGACTCGGGAGAGCCAGGATGCGGCGCGGGTGCCGCCGGGCCCGGCCATCGAGGGTACCGGGATTTCCGCCGGGTCGCGATCGGCGGGTTCAGCACCGTCTACACCGCCTACCAGGAGCGTTTCGCCCGAACGGTAGCCGTGAAGGTCCTGAGCGCCGACGTCGGGGACCCGGCCGCGCTGCGCCGGTTCACCCGCGAGTGCCAGGCGTCCGGCAGCCTGTCCCACCTCCCCGAGATCATCACCGTGTACGACGCGGGCGCCACCGCCGACGACCAGCCGTTCATCGCGATGCAGTACTTCCCGCGGGGATCGCTGGTCGACCGGATGCGCGACAGCAACCAGCCGAACCAGCCGAACCGGCTGTCAGTGCCGGAAACCGTCGGGGTAGGTGTGTCCGTCGCCCGGGCACTGGCCGCGGCGCACCGCGCCGACATCACCCATCGTGACATCAAGCCGGGGAATCTCCTGGTCTCCGACGAGGGCGGGGCAGTACTGAGCGATTTCGGGGTGGCGAGCTTCGGGGCGGCGAGCTTCGGGGCGGCGAGCTTCGGGATGGCGGGTATCGGGGCGGCAGGTGCCGCGGCCGGCCCGGAGAAGTCGGTCAGCCTCGAGGCCTACACGCCGGCTCACTGCGCTCCGGAGGTCCTTGACGGACAGCGGTACTCGCCGGCCGCCGACGTCTACGCCTTCGGTTCGACCCTGTACACCCTGCTTGCCGGCACGGCCCCGTTCGCGCCCCGCGCCGGCGACGGACCGGCGACGGTCATGCGTCGCATCCTCGCCGGCGACGCCGCCGAACTCGACCAGGCTGTTCCAGAGCCGCTGCGGGCGCTGATCGGGCACATGATGTCGGTCGATCCGCGGCAACGGCCGAGCGTGGCCGGTCTTGTCGAGAAGTTCGACGCGCTACGGGACGCCCTGGGAGCCGAGCCGGTGGCCCGGCTGGGGGCAGCCGGGGATGATCTCGCGGCCGTCCCGCCGTCATCGGACGAGCCGACGGCCCACGACCCGAAAACAGGCACCGGTTCCGGGGCAGCCGCCGCCGACGTCTCCCGCCTGGAAGCCACCCGCCGCCGGTCCCGCGTCGGCTCCGCCGGGAGCTCGCCGCGGCCGGCCCCGGCCGGTACCGACAGCGCGGACGGCGCCGGCTCGCCGTCCGCGGCTCCCGGGCCCGACGAGCCGCTGGACACCCCGACCAGGCTGCGGCCGCGCGGTGCCCCGCCGCTGTCCGGCGACAGGGATTCCGCTCGTCGACGGCGCCGGAACGTGTGGACGGCCGCCGCGGCCGCCGCCGCGACCATTCTCGTGATCTCTGGAATACTGACTGTCACACTCCGGGGGAAATCCGGCCCGGCCGAGGTGCGGGCGGACAACCTCCCCATCCCGTCGGGCGCCGCGCCGTCGGCACCCGACGGGACCGCTCCCCCCGGCCACCAGGCACTGATCACCGTCACGACCATCCCAACGCGGGCCGGCTTCGGCCCCGAACCCGCGGCCGGGCCCGTGGCCGGACCCGCGGCCGGGCCTGCGGCCGGGCCCGCGGATGCGGTACCGGCGAACCCACCACCCCGGACAGGCAGTGGCCCGGCTCCCCC
>NZ_CAKKTL010000126.1:0-12921 GCF_920664355.1 Protofrankia sp. CiP1_Cm_nod2 | reverse complement strand
CCCGCCCCGTCCCACGTTCCTTCCTCTGCCCAGCCCTCGCCGCAGCCGGTTCCCGTCCATGGCTGCTCGCCGCGCGGCGAGGCGATCACCGACTACGCCGGACGGGCCTTCTCGACCCGCTACTACTGCAGCACCTACGTGGCTTCGGCCGTCTACGCCAACGTCCGTTCCGATCAGGCGCCGGAGACTCTCGATGACAGCGGGTACATGGCCGCGGCCGCGAGCGTGTGGGCGCTGTGCCAGTACCAGGGCCGTCCGAACCCGGTCGTCCAGGGCAACACCAACACCTGGTGGCTGTACACCCAGGGTGACAACGGGCGTGCCAACACCCATGGATACACCGCCGCCTGGGGGTATCTGCCGGCGACCGCGGTGTCCCAGGGCGGGCAGAACGAGCCCGTCCCCGGCGTACCGCTCTGCCCGTCGTACTTCTGACATCCGGCGGTCATCCGGCGATGACCTGATCCGGCCTCCGCCGTCCGCGGCCCGGCCGCCGCGACGGCTGACCTCCCGAGTCGAGGTCGGGCCCCTGCTCGGCTGGGTATGACGGTTGACGTACGTGGTGCGACAGCCACTCCTCAAGGAGGTAGTCACATGCCGTTGCCCAGATGGATCGCCGAGACCAACCGCCGGGCCACCAACCGGGTCGCCGGCCCTGCCGCGACCCGGCTGCCCGGTTTCGGCGTCATCGTGCACAGGGGACGCCAGTCGGGCCGCGAGTACCGGACCCCGGTCAACGTGTTCGGCTCCGACGGCGGCTACGTCGTCGCGCTGACCTACGGCAGCGACTCGGACTGGGTGCGCAACGTGCTGGCCGCCGGAGGCTGCGTGCTGGAGCACCGTAACCACCGGGAGGAACTCGGCTCGCCACACATCGTCCACGACGACAGCCGCAGCCAGGTGCCCGCCCCGCTGCGGCCCGTGCTCGGCGCCATCGGCGTCTCGGACTTCCTGACCCTGCGCCCCCAGCCCGCGCCGCCGCAGCCCTCCGCCGAGGAGGACCTGACGGTCTGAATCCGGCAGCCGGGAGACCACATCCGGAACATAGATCAAACTGTACACTTTGGCCATGACCCTGCCTGCCCGCACCACCGATCTCCATGCGACGGACGTCGAGATCGGGCTCGCCGAAGCGCGTTCCCGCCTCGGCGAGCTGGTCAACCGCGTCCACGAGGGCAACATCGTCTACCTCACCCGTAACGGCACCCCGACCGCCGCGATCCTGTCGGTCGACGAGCTTCGCCGTCTCGTCGAGGCAGAGGAAGAGCTGGCGGATCTCCGGGCAGTCATCGCCGCCGACCGCAAGTAGTACGAGATGTACCTGAAGGAACGGGCGAGGGAGCGATGATGAGCGGCTACAGCAAGTGGGATCGAGAGGCTTATGTCGAGCGTGTCGGCGGTCCTGACGAGGCCGAACGGCGACGCAGGACGCTGATGGCCCGCGTGGACGGCTACCAGCTGGCCGAGATCCGCAGGCAACGCGGCCTCACCCAGAGCGACATCGCTGAGATCATGGGCGTGACCAAAGGGCGCGTCAGCCAGATCGAACGCGGAGAAGCGTTCACCGTCGATGTCGTGAGCCGCTGTGTCGAGGCCCTCGGTGGCGAACTGAGGCTGCTGGCCGACTTCGGCGACCACACCTACAAGGTCAGCAGCGAACAGCTCAGAGCAAGCTGATCAGCTGCCGGCATTCCGCCCTTACCAGGCAGGTGGGAAGAAACACGGACGGAACCGCCGGGGTTTGCCGTTACCCGGCCGCGGCAGGACGGTCCGGCGAGATACGGCGGCCGAGTCGCGGAGCAGGACAGTCACCGTTGGGAACGGTTCAGCAGCCAGCGGCTACGCGACCATGGTTTTGCGCCTGGGGCCGACGAGTAGACGGCTACCCGCAGTCACAGATTCGCCGCCTGCAGTGCGGCGAGGAGGTGCGGACCGGTTTCGGTGATCGTTCCAGCGCCGAGGGTCAGCAGCAGGACGCCGGCCGGGGCGCTCCGTCGGCCCGTCGAGAGGTCGGTGGCGAGCCGGTCGGTCAGCTCGTCCCAGGGCACGTAGTACGTGGCCTGGGGTACGGAGATCTTTTTGACCAGGTCGCCGGCGTGCAGGCCGAGGGTGTCGTGCTCGCGGGCGGCGTAGATGTCGGTGACGTACACCCGGTCGGCGTCGGCGAACGCGTCGGCGAAGTCGTCCAGCAGGGCCGCCAGCCGGCTGAAGGTGTGCGGCTGCATGGCCACCCACACCTCGCGTGTACCGGCCCGCTGGCGGGCGGCGGCCAGCGTGGCGCGGATCTCGGTCGGATGATGGGCGTAGTCGTCGATCACCTCCAGCGGGCCCCGGCGGTCCGTCGCCGGGGCCGTGCCGACCAGCGTGAACCGACGGTCGGCACCGGTGAAGGCCGCCAGCGTCGCCAGCGCGCTCGCCACCTCGACGCCCAGCTCGGTGGCGGCCGCGAGCACCGCCAGCGCGTTGCGGACGGTGTGGGCGCCGGGCAGCGCGAGCGTGAGCGTCCCGACGTCGTCACCGTCGTGGCGCACGGTCGCCCGCTGGCCCCCGTCGGGAGTGACGCGCAGGTCCACCGCCTGCCATGCCCAGCCCGGTTGCAGCCCGTAGTCGACGATCCTCACCCGTCCCTCCCCGGCCGCGCGCCCCTGGCCTGCTGCGCCTTCCAGGCCGGCGGCGGGGATGAGGCTGGCGCCGGCCGGCGGATGCGGCCGGTACCCGTCACCGCCGACGGGGATGGCGCCGGTGCCGGGGCGGGCGGCGGCCGGCAGCGCCGCGAGCACCGCCTGTACGCCGGGGTCGTCCCCGCACACCACGAGCGTCCCGCCGGGACGGACCCGGGCCGCGAACGCGGTGAAGGCGCGCCGCACGGACGCCTCGTCGGGGAAGAGGTCGGGATGCTCCCACTCGACGTTGGTGATGACGGCGAGCGCCGGGTCGAGGCCGGCGAACGCGCCGCCGTACTCGTCGGCCTCCAGGACGAACACCCGCCCGGCACCGACCAGCGCGTTGCCGCCGAGCTGCGCCACCTCGGCGCCGATCACCGCGGTCGGGTCCACCCCCGCGGCGCGCAGCACCAGAGCGAGCATCGCCGACGTGGTGCTCTTGCCGTGCGAGCCCGCCACCGCGACAAGATCGTAGCCGGCGGTCAGCTCGGGCAGCCACTGGCTGCGCCGGCGGACCGGCAGGCCGCGCCGGTGGGCGGCCAGCAGCTCAGGATGATCGTCGGGAAACGCGCTGGACGCGACCACGACGTCCACCCCGTCGAGCTCCGCGTCCAGCGCGGCCGGGTCGGTGACGGCGCCCACCCGTATCCGGGCGCCGGCGGCACGCAGCGCGTCCAGGCGAGGGGCGTCCTGCGCGTCGCTGCCGCTGACCGTCCCGCCGCGGGCGAGATGGACGTGGGCGAGCGCGGACAGGCCCGATCCCGCGATCCCCAGGAAGTGGACGTGCTGAGAGCTCTCACCGGTCACGACAGGCAGTGAACACCACGCCGCGACCGGGCCGCCACGCGGCCGGCCCCGCTGACCAGGCCAAGCTGACCAGGCCGGATAGTCGGGTGGCCAGGTCGACCGATCAGGCGGCCAGGCCGAACGGCCGGGCCGGGCGGGATGGTCGGGGCCGGCGGGCATGGGGGCACGCGTGGACCCGCCGTCGCACCTGTACAAGCGGCGTCAGAGGCCAGCAGCGTCAGGGGCCAGCGGCGTCAGAAGTCAGCGGCGTCAGAAGTCAGCAGCGTCAGAAGTCAGCAGCGTCAGAAGTCAGCGGGCGTGAGAGGCCCGTTCGGCCAGCACGCGCAGCAGCTCGCCGCCGAGAAGCGTCACGTCGCCGGCACCTACCGTCAGCACCAGGTCACCCGGACGGGTGAACGCCGCGACCCGGTCCGCCACGGCCGACCAGGACGGCTCGTAGACGGCCCGGCCGGCCGGCAGCGGCACCCGCGCGGCGACGGTCGCGCCGCTGACCCCGGGGATCTGCTGCTCCCCCGCGCCGAAGACGTCCATGACCACAACCGCGTCGGCGAGGCCGAGAGCGGCGCCGAACTCGGCGGCGAAGGCCGCCGTCCGGCTGTAGAGATGCGGCTGGAAGGCCACCACCACGCTGCCGCCGTCGGCGACGTCACGCGCGGTCCGCAGCACGGAGACGACCTTGGTCGGGTGGTTGGCGTAGTCGTCGATCACCCGGACGCCGCCCGCGCTGCCCTTGCTCTCGAAACGGCGGCGGGCCCCGGCGAACCCGGCCAGCCCCTCCAGCAGGCCGGCGGCGGGCAGACCGAGCTCCAGCCCGGCGGCGAGCGCCCCGGCGGCGTTGCGCAGGTTGTGCCGGCCGGGCACCCGCAGGCTCAGCTCGCCCAGGCGCCGGCCGCGGACGACGACCTCGCAGGTCGAGCCGGCGGCGGAGACCATCGGCAGCTCCACCCGGACGTGGGCGTCCACCGACTCGCCGTAGGTGGTGACCCGCGGGACCTTCCCGCCGTCGCGCTCCCGCTCCCGCAGGGCCGCGACCAGCCGGGCGGCACCCGGGTCGTCCGCGCAGGCCACCACGAAACCGTTCGGGTCGACCCCGTCGACGAACCGGGCGAAGGCGGCCTCGACGTCCTCGGGCCGCTGATAGTAGTCGAGATGGTCGGCCTCGACGTTGGTGACGACCGCGCCGGAGGGGGCCAGCAGCAGGAAGCCGCCGTCGCTCTCGTCCGCCTCGGCGACGAAGATCTCGCCGGTGCCGGCGTGCGCGTTGGAGCCGGCCTCGTTGATGTCGCTGCCGATGACGAACGACGGGTCGGCACCGCAGGCCTGCAGCGCGACGGTGACCATCAGGGTGGTCGTCGTCTTCCCGTGGGTGCCGGCGACGGCCAGCCCGCGCGTCCCGCGCATCAGCGCCGCGAGCGCGGCGGACCGGGAGACGACGCGCAGGCCGCGCCGGCGGGCCGCCTCGACCTCGGGGTTCCCGTCCGGGATCGCCTGGGAAACGATCAGGGTACGGGCATCGCCGACATGATCTGGATTATGACCGACGGTTACCACGGCGCCGAGTGCCCGCAGCGCGGCCAGCCGGCGGGTGTCCCTGGCGTCGCTGCCGGACACCGCCGCGCCGCGCCGCATCAGCAGCCGCGCCAGCCCGCTCATGCCGGCGCCGCCGATCCCGACAAGATGGACGCGGTCGAACTCGTCCGGTAGGGCCGGAGCTGTCACAGTGACATCTTGCCCCATCCGCCGTCCGAGACCAGACCTTTGCGGGCCGCGCGTGGCGCGGCGAGCCCTTCCACAGGCCGCGCGGACACGGCGGGTGTCTGCGGGTGTCTGCGGGTGTCTAACGGGCCGCGTGGCGCGCCGGCTGCCGCCGGCGGGACGCCGCGGCCTCCCGGATCATCGCGACGATCGCGTCCGCGGCGTCGGGATGCCCGGACCCGGCGCAGGCGGCCGACATCTTCGCCAGCCGCTCGGCGGAGGTCAGCACGGGCAGCAGCTCCGCGCGGACCCACTGCGCGGACAGGTCGGCGTCGTCCACTATGAGACCGCCGCCGGCCTCCACCGTCGGCAGGGCGTTACGCCGCTGCTCACCGTTGCCGTGCGGGAGCGGGACGTAGCCGGCGGGCAGGCCCACCGCGGCCAGCTCCGCGCAGGTCATCGCGCCGGAGCGGCACAGCGCCATGTCCGCGGCCGCGTAGGCCGACGCCATGTGCTCCAGGTACGGCCGGACGACGTAGGGCGCGGGCAGCTTCGCCGGCAGCGCCGCGAGCACCGTGTCGGCGTTCTTCGGCCCGGCCGCGTGCAGGACCTGCACCCCGCCTGCCGTGATCTCCCTGGCTACCGAGCTGATCACGTCGTTGAGCCGGCGGGCCCCTTGGGAGCCGCCGAAGACCAGCAGCGTCGGCCGGTCCGGGTCGAGGCCGTAGCCGGCCCGCGCGGCCCGGACCGCCGCCGGGGAACGGTCCAGGCGCAGGATCTCCGGGCGCAGCGGGATACCGGTCAGCCGCCCGCCGCGCAGCGGCGTGTTCGGGTAGGACACCGCGACATAAGGGGTGAACCGGGCCCCGATCCGGTTGGCCACCCCCGGCAGCGGGTTCGCCTCGTGCACGACGATCGGGATGCCCGCCCGGCGCGCGGCCAGGTAGGCGGGGACGGACACGTACCCGCCGAAGCCCACGACCACGTCCGCACGCACCCGGGCGAGCGCCGCCGACGCCTGGCTGACCGCCCCGGCCAGCCGCCCGGGCACGGTGAGCAGGGACGGCGTGGGCTTGCGCGGCAGCGGCACCTTCGGCACCGTCGCGAGCTCGTAGCCACGGGCCGGCACCAGCCGGGCCTCCAGCCCGGACTCCGTGCCCAGCAGGGTCAGGCGCAGCCGCGGGTCAGCGGCGCGCAGGGCGTCCGCGACGGCCAGCGCCGGTTCGACATGACCCGCCGTGCCACCGCCGGCGAGCACCACACTCCTCAGCATCGTCCACGACGATGGCACATCCTGGCCGCGGGCCGCTCCCCGGGTACCGTCAGCGGCACTGCCCGTCCCGGTGGCGCCACGGGGAGCAGCACCGGGAAGCGGCGGGAAAGGGCATGTCAACGCCGTATTTCAACTTTGTCTACCTGCCTGGTCGGGCATGGACGCCGCGTCCGCGACGATGGTGCACTGCAACTAAATGTCCCCCGTAACCGGATGCCCGCCGTGCCCGCGGCCGCGCGCCGGCCGCCCCGACCGGAAGGGAACCCATGACGAGCGTGAGCGCACCGGCCCCGCACCAGGCCGAGGTGGCGGAGGCAGCCACGGAGACGGGGACGGGGGCAGGGGCGGGTACGGGGACGGCCGAGGCGCCCGGGATACCGGCGCAGACCACCGTGCCGCGGGGCCTGCTGATCGGGGTCCAGCTGCCCTCGCCGTGGGGCGCCCCCATCCGGCAGGCCCTCGACGGCCTGCTCGTCGGCGAGCCCGACATCGAGATCGTCGATGTTTCCGCGGCGGAGGGCCCGGAGCGCCGGCCGCGGGTCCTGCTGACCGGGCCGGGCCTGCGCGTCGAGCGGCCGCCGGCCTGGTTCGGCGACGTCGAGTGGGTGCACACCGTCTCCGCCGGGGTCGACAGCTACCCGTCCTGGCTGCTGTCGGCACCCGTGGTGACCTGCTCCCGCGGCCTGCACGCCACCCAGATCAGCGAGTGGGTGGTGACCGCGCTGCTCACCGGGGCCAGGCAGAACTCCTGGGTCACCGCGCCGGTCACCGCCTTCCCCCGGCCGACGCCGGGCGCACTGCTCGCCGGTTCGACGCTGGGGATCGTCGGGTTCGGGGAGATCGGGCAGGCGGTGGCCCGCCGCGCACTCGCGCTCGAGGTCGACGTGGTGGCGCTGCGGCGGCGGGACCGGCCGAGCCCCGTGGACGGCGTCCGGCTGCTGCCCGATCTCGCCGGTCTGCTGGCGGTGAGCGACGCCGTCCTGCTCAGCGCCGCCGCCACCCCCGACACCCACCACCTCATCGACGAGACCGCGTTGCGCCAGGTGAGGCCCGGCGTGCACCTGCTGAACATCGCCCGGGGCACCCTCATCGACCAGGAGGCGCTGCGGCCCGCCCTCGACGACGGCCGGGTCCGCCTGGCCAGCCTCGACGTGACCGACCCGGAGCCCCTGCCGGCCGACCACTGGCTGTTCACCCACCCCCAGGTCCGGATCAGCCCGCACATCTCGGGCTGGGCCCCCAGCCTGGAACAGGCCATCGCCCGGCGGTTCCACGAGAACCTGCTGCGCTACCGCTCCGGCCAGCCCCTGATCGGCCTCGTCGACCCCACCGCGGGCTACTGAGGGGCTGCTGAAGGACCCTGGCGGGTTGCTGAGGGCTACCGACGGGCTACCGACGGATGCTCAGCGGGCCGTCCGGGCTCCGGTGCGGGCCGAGGATCCGGCGCGGCACTGCTTCGGGTTCGTCGTGTCGCGTTTCTCCGCCAGCGCCGATCCCGAGCGGGTCCGGCGGCAGGCATGAACGCGCGACAGCCGTCCCCGAGCAGCCCGCGGGAGCTGGATTGATCCGGCCAGTCATCGCGGCCTGGAAAGCCTGGAAATGCTGTGACCCAAGGCTGCGACCCACGGCTGCGACCCACGGAAACGCTTGAACGTAACTGTCCGTTACACCCTCTCCCGGGGCAGGCCCCGCCGGTGATGCCCACCCTGCCGCGGGCCGTGTCCGGGGTGTCGCCGGCTGCCCATATCGGTCATGGGATGCTGGCGATCCGCCAGGGATTCTCCTTTGTGTGCCGGATGATCCCGGTAGGAGATCGTCGATTGGGGGGCGCATGGGCGGCGATGAGCGTGACGACGACTGGGCTTACGACGTGGCTGTTGCGCTACGCGGTCCGGAGCTGACGGGGGACGCGCGGCGGGATGCCGGGCAGGGCGGGGAGTCCTGGCTGGAAGAGACGGCCGGCCGGGCCGGGCAGCATCGCCGTGACCGGCGGGCCGCGGTTGTGCAGCGTGGCGAGCAGGCCGTGCGCGCCGCGGTGCGGGCGTTGAGCAGCCAGATCGGTGTGGTGGCCGGGGATGTGGCCCGTGGCCTGGACGGCCAGGGGCTGGTGGAGGCGGCGCCGGGCCAGCTTGGGGTCGACGCGGTCGAGGTGTCTTTCGGGGTGACGTTGACGGCCGGTTCGGGCCAGGCGATCGAGGCGGTGCTGAGTCTCGAGGGTGAGGCGGCGGTGCAGGTGACGGTGTCACTGACGCGGCGCTCCGGCGACTCCGCCGCCGGCGCTTCCGCCACCGCCTAGCGAGGCGGGCACCGTGCTACCGGGTGTGGGCCGGCTGCTGGTCGACGGGGAGCCCGTCGGGGACGAGAGCGAGGTGTTCCGCACCGGCTTCGTGATCGACAGCAGTCATGTGCTGACCGCCGCGCACTGCGTGCGTGGTGTGGACGAGGCCGACGCCTCGTTGTGGCTGCGGCTGCTCCACGAGCGGGAGCCCGGTGATGACGGCCCCGACACCGGCGGCGGGGGCTACCTGCTGGTACCGCTGCGGGTGGCCGAGCTTGACGAGAGCGGGCTGGACGCGGCCGTGCTGGTGGTGGATCCGCGGCGGGAGCCCCGGCCGGCGGTGGGGGCGGAGCGGCTGGCTGCCTGCCTCGAGCGGGTGGCGGTGCCGTTGGGCATCGAGGTGTCCGCGCGGGAGGGGGTGCGGGCTGAGGGGTTCCCGGCCAGCACGGGGAATCCTCACGGCCGGGCTTTCTCCGGTGAGATCAGTGACGTGCGGGCCCGGCTGGCCGGGGCCTGGTCGCTGGAGCTGTTCTTCGATCAGGCGGCGGCGGTGTCCGCGGAGGGCCCGGGCGGGCTCAGCGGCGGCCCCGTCCTGCGGAAGGCCGGGCCGGACGCGGCCGCCGAGGAGGTTGCCGTTGGTGTGGTCCATGGCTTTCCCCGAGGGGAAGAGCGGTGGCAGGCCCAAGGCGGGACGGTCTATGCCAGCCGGGTTGCCGACCTGGCCGGACGGTTCACAGCGGTGGCGGACGCGGTGGCCCGCCGCGCGCAGCGGGCCCTGGCAGCGGGGGGAGATCCGCCGCGGTCCGGTCCGGCCCGGTCGCTGGTGGAGCTGTTGCGGGCCGACGCCGCGATCACCGGCTTCCGGGGCCGGGAGAAAGAACGCGATCAGCTTCATGCGTGGTGTGGGTCGCCCGCACAGCGGTCGGCATGGCTGATCGTCGGCCCGGCCGGTCAGGGCAAGACCCGGCTGGCCCGGTGGCTGCTGGCCGATCGTGCCGGTGCGGGCGGGTGGCTGGTCGCGCTGTTCCGGGGCCCGGGTGATCTCGACCGGCTCGGTACGGCGTTGACGGTGGCCGCGCACCTGGAGCACAGCGTGCTCGTGGTGGTGGACTACGCCGCCGAACACGGGGCGGCCAGTCTGCATCCGCTGGTCGAAAAGCTGGCCGCCACCCGGGCGTGGTGGCGGCTGCTGCTGCTGCTGGCCCGCGCCACCGGTGACTGGTGGACGCAGCCCTCGACCGGTGTCCGCAGCATGCTGGAGGAGGCCGGGACGGAGGTGCGTGACCCGGAGCTGGCCCTCACCGCGCTGGAACCGACTGTCGAAGGACGGGAACGCGCCTTCCGCGCCGTGGTGGCGGCGCTGCGGGAGCCGGTGCGGCTCTTCGCCGAGAACCATGATCTGCCGTTCGTCGCGGACCCTCCCGTTCCATCCCTGAACCGGGAGGAGTTCGGCTCGGCCCTGATGCTGCACATCGCCGCGGCCTGTGCGCTGCTGCCCATCTCCCGGCCGGGCGAGGACCGTCGAGGGTCGTCACCGGCGGTGATACGCGGTGCGGACCTTCTCGGCCGGATCCTCGACATCGAACGCGACCACCACTGGCTCTATCAGAAGATCGGGACGCAGACGCTCTACCGGCCGACAGAGGAGGCGTTCGGCAGCCTCGCCCATGGGCTCGCCGGGCCTGGCAACGTCGAAACCGCGGTCGCCGCCGCGACGCTGGCCGGGGCGGCGAACCTGAAGGAAGCCGTCCCCCTGGTGCGCGCCGCCCTCGGCCTCCCCGAGGACGGCCCCCGGGCCAGGCAGATCGCCCGCTGGCTGCACGACCTGTACCCGAGCGCCGAGGACAGCGACGGCTGGCTGCCGCCGCTGCAGCCCGATCTGCTCGGCGAGGAACTCGTCGCCCGGGTCATCCGCCGTGCGGTGGACGACGACTGCGACCCGCTGACCACAACGCTGCCGTACCGGCTCCTCCAACAGCCGGTGGGGAGCCCGCCCACGGATGATCAGGTACGGCGGATGCTCACCGTCGTGAGCCGCGCCGCTCAACGCCACGCCCTCCTGGCCCGCCTTCTCGACGGCGGCCCCAGCTCCGGCGGGCTGTCGGAGAGCCCTGTCCTTGCCCGTGTCCCATCCCAGGTTGACCTCACCCCGGTCGAGGCGGCTTTACCCCACGCCACCACGTCGCTGCTCGCCTTCGCCGTGCAGCTCACCACGCATGTCCTTGACCGTCACATCGCCACCGTCCGCCCTGAACACCCGGCCGAGCCGATCACCTACGAGGATGCGGCTGAACTCGCCCGGCTCCAGAACAATCTGGCGATCCGGCTGTCGGAGGTAGGGCGGCGGGCAGAAGCACTCGCACCCGCCACAGAAGCCACCAATATCCGCCGGCGGCTGGCGGAAAACGCCCCCGACGCCTACCTCCCCAACCTCGCCACGTCGCTGGCCGTAATGGCGTCGGTTCTTCGTGGGGTGAGGGGAGAAGACGCGGTCGCGGCAGCCGTTGAAGCGGTGGAAATCTTGGGTATTCTGACCGATCGGCTTCCCGAGGCCTTCGGTTCTCGTTTCGTATCTGGCTGCCATCTTCTGGCCGATCTCCTCGACGGCCTGGGCCGCCCAGAGGAAGCCGCGGAGATCCGTGGGCGGCTAGCCGCGGACATGTGATGGCAGCCGAGGCGCTCCCTTTCGTGGCCGGGGTTCCGATCGAGGACGACTGGGGGGCGTGTTTCGCGATCGGTGATGGGCTCGGGCTCACCGCTCGGCATATATTCGCTCGCCGTTCGGAGCGACCTGACAATGTCAGATGCGTCCGAGATGCGCGCCTGGCTCGATCGAAACACCGCTCCGCTGGATATTGCGCTGGCGGCTTTCATCCAGGTCGACAGCATTGTTCGGCGGGAGTCTGTACCGAGCTGACCGGCTCAGCGAGGTGTTGTGCCTGCCGGGCTGACGTCAGAAAGCGAGAGCTTCGAGGGCCCCGGAGCGGTTCACCGGGCCGAGAAGCGCGACACGACGAACCCGGACCAGGCATCAGATCCCTGACCCGCGCCGAAGCCCCGGCGACCCGCGGAACACTCCCCGAGGGCCCGCCCCGACCGGCCGTTCCGGCCGACGGGCGCGTGACCGTGGCCCTGCCCGTGCGTCCCGGCCCGGCCCGGCCCGGCCGCATTCTCGCCGGCTGTCGGCACCGCGCACTGCCCGGGCGTCCCACCTGCCCGGCCGGTCGGAGCGCGCGAGCGTGACCCCGTCCGCGCGCGGCGACGAGATCACCCTGGTCGAGCAGGACGCGGGCAATCACGTCACGCCCCTGCAGCCCGCCCGCGGTCACCATGACCTGGCCAGGGCCGACCGGCCGCCGGCGCTGGCAGGGGCCGCTCCGAACCCGCCGGGAAGGACGGCGGGCGGGGGATGCCCAGGATCTCGAACGCCTCGGCGAAGATCGGCCCCATCCGCCAGCTCTCGTTGCGGTGGACGTGGCGCCACCGGCCCCAGCCGGAGTCGCGGCGGTACTGGCCGGGCCAGTCGGTCGCGGCGACCTCGGCCGCGGAGACCTCGGCCGGGCTGTCACAGTCCGGGTCGACGAACAGGGCGTCCACCGGACAGTAGATCTCGCACATGAAGCAGGTCTGGCAGTCCTCCTGACGCGCGATCGCCGGCACCTCGCCGGGGACGGCGTCGAAGACGTTGGTCGGGCAGACCCGGACACAGATGTTGCACCTGGTGCACCGGTCGGCGAGCAGAATCTCGATCACAAGGCGATCCCTTCGGGGACGGCAGCGGGATCGGTTGCTCCGGATCCGCGCTCCGGTGTGGTCCAGACCCGGTCCAGCCCGCCCACGAGAATCCGGTGGGCGAACCTGTCGTCGGTCGCAGGGGCGTCCTCACGCTGATGCATGCCCCGGCTCTCCTCGCGGGCGAGCGCCGCGGTGTAGGACCACCGGGCCGAGGCCACCAGCGCGGCGGCCTCCCGGGCCCGCACGGCGTCCACGCCGGTCGCCCGCAGGTGCCCGCTCACCTCGTCCCAGGCGGCGTCCAGCTCGGACAGGGACGCGCGCAGCCGGTCGGCGTGGCGGAACAGGTTCCTGTCGTAGGGGTGCGTCTCGGCCCGGACGGCGGCGACCACCGCCCGGGTGTCCACCGGCCGGGCCGAGCGCCCGGGCCGTAGCCCCGCGCGGCCGGCCGCCGTGACCGGCCCGCCCACGCC
>NZ_CAKKTL010000125.1:8544-15867 GCF_920664355.1 Protofrankia sp. CiP1_Cm_nod2 | reverse complement strand
CCGCGCGTCCGGGGCGGTCCGCGCGCCACGCCGGCTGGAGGACCTGTGTGTCGCCGCGCTGCCCGAGCCGGTCGTGCGCCGGCTCGACGCCCTGCTCGCCCGCGCCGACGCCCGCCGGGCTCATCTACTGTGCGAGCTCGGCATGCTGGACGAGCTGGCCCGGACCACCATCGGTGGGCTGGCGGACGGCACACTGACCCTGATCGCCGCCCCGGACGGCCAGCGCCCCTGACCCGCCGGCCCTGACGACCACCGAGCCACCGAGCAGCCGAGCCACCGAGCAGCCGAGCAGCCGAGCCGTCGCGGCAGCGGAACATCGAGATATCGAGAAGCACCGAGGAGACATATGCCCCCGCGGAAGAAGTCCGCTCCGGCCGGGCCGCCGACCATGGCCGAGTTGCGCGAGACGCTGTGGAAGGCGGCCGACAAGCTGCGCGGCTCCATGGACGCCGCCCAGTACAAGGACTTCGTCCTCGGCCTGATCTTCCTCAAGTATGTCTCGGACGCATTCGTCGAGCGGCGCGAACAGATCCGCCAGGACGTGCTCGCCGACGGGATCGCGCTATCGCGGGTCGAGGATTTCCTCGACGACCCCGACGAGTACTCCGGGCACGGGGTCTTCTGGGTTCCGGAGCAGGCCCGGTGGGAGTTCATCGCGGCGAACGCGAAGAGCGCCGGGATCGGCGAGCTGCTCAACGCCGCGATGGACGCGGTGATGAAGAAGAACCCGCCGCTCACCGGCGTCCTCCCACGGATCTTCAACAGCGAGAGCGTCGACCAGCGCCGCCTCGGCGAACTCGTCGACCTGCTCGGCGACGCCCGGTTCACCGGCCACCGGACGACGGCCCCGCCGTCGGCGTCACCCCCGCCGGGGGAGGACGGCGCGCTGTTCGCCGAACCCGCGCCGGGCGTCCCGGCGGAGGCGGTGACCCGGTCGGCCCGGGACGTGCTGGGGGAGGTGTACGAGTACTTCCTGGAGAAGTTCGCCCGTGCCGAGGGCAAGCGCGGCGGTGAGTTCTACACCCCGGCGAGCGTGGTGAAGCTGCTCGTCGAGGTGCTGGAGCCGTACTCCGGCCGGGTGTACGACCCGTGCTGCGGGTCGGGCGGCATGTTCGTCCAGGCGGAGAAGTTCGTCGCCGAGCACCGCGGGCTCACGCGCAAGGACGACATCGCCGTCTACGGGCAGGAGTCGAACGAGCGGACCTGGCGGCTGGCGAAGATGAACCTCGCCATCCACGGCATCACCGGCGACCTGAGCTCCCGGTGGGACGACACGTTCCACAACGACCGGCACCCGGACCTGCGGGCCGACTTCATCCTGGCGAACCCGCCGTTCAACATGTCCGACTGGGCGCGCACCGTCGACGACCAGCGCTGGCGCTACGGCACCCCGCCGGCCGGCAACGCGAACTTCGCCTGGATGCAGCACATCATCGCCAAGCTGGGCTCCCGGGGGAGCGCCGGGGTGGTGATGGCGAACGGTTCGATGTCGTCGAAGCAGTCCGGCGAGGGCGAGATCCGCGCCGCGCTCGTCGAGGCCGACCTGGTCGCCTGCATGATCGCGCTGCCGCCGCAGTTGTTCCGCACCACCCAGATCCCCGCCTGCCTGTGGTTCTTCGCCAAGGACAAGGGCCCGATGGGTGCCCGCCGGCTCGCCGAACGCCGTGGCGAGACCCTGTTCATCGACGCCCGGAACATGGGCACGATGATTGACCGCACCGAGCGCGTCCTCACCGACGACGACCTCGCGAAGATCGCCGGCACCTACCACGCCTGGCGGGGGACGCAGTCGGCCCGCGAGAAGAACCTGAAGTACGAGAACGTCCCCGGCTTCTGCTACTCGGCGACGACGGAGGAGATCCGCACCCACGACCATGTCCTCACCCCGGGCCGCTACGTGGGAGCCGCCGAACTCGACACCTCCAACGACGAACCAATAGCCGACAAGATCGCCCGCCTCACCAAGGAACTCTTCACCCACTTCGAGGAATCCGCCCGCCTGGAAAAAGAAGTCCGCACCCAACTGGAGCGCCTCGATGTCTGACTGGCACAAGGTGAGCCTCGGGGAGTTCGTCTCACTCCGGCGAGGGCACGACCTTCCGGCACGAGAGAGAACACAAGGCTGCGTTCCTGTAGTTGGTAGCGGTGGGATAGTTGGTTACCATGATACGGCTATTGCCCCGGGGCCGGGAGTTACGGTTGGCCGGGCTGCCAATCTTGGCTCTCCCTCCTTTGTGGATTGCGATTACTGGCCTCTAAATACAACTTTGTATGTAGATGATTTTTGTGGTAACGATCCACGATTCGTGTACTATCTGTTTCTGACACTGGACTTGACTGGCTTTGATTCTGGTAGCGTTCAGCCGATGTTAAATAGGAACTATATTCGTAGAGTTCCTATTCGGGTGCCGAGTCCATCTGGGCAGCGCGAGGTTGCTACGGTGCTCGGGGTGCTGGACGACAAGATTGCTGTCAACGAGCGTGTCGCTGCTACGTCCCGGCAGCTCGGTGAAGCCCGGTTTGCTGACGTGGTCCAGGGGTCGGGCGGTCGTAAGATCCGGCTCGGTGACTTGGTCGAGACGTTGACGCGCGGCGTGGCACCGCGCTATACCGAGGACGACGATGCCCTCGTTGTGCTCAACCAGAAGTGCATTCGTGCGGGCCGGGTGGGCCTCGATCCTGCTCGAAGGACGGAATCAGGAAATGTCCAGTCCGGTAAATATCTGAAGATGAACGATGTGCTGGTCAACTCCACAGGTGCCGGCACGCTGGGTCGGGTGGCAAGATGGGCCGGGGACATCCCGGCCACGGTCGACTCGCATGTCACCATAGTCCGTTTCTCGTCGGATCGAATGAATCCGATGTGTGGTGCGTTCGCCATACTGGCAGCTCAGCCCGAGATCGAGTCCATGGGTGAGGGAAGTACCGGCCAGACGGAACTCGGTAGGGCGAAGTTGAGTGATCTCGTGCTCGCTGTGCCGGCGCCCGAGAAATGCGAGAGTATTGGTGCCGGATTGGAAGTCCTGGAAGCTCGCGGTGAGGCCGCGCTGAGGGAATCCATCACGCTCGCGGAACTGCGGGACGCTTTGTTGCCGAAGTTGATGTCGGGGGAGATTCGGGTGCGGGATGCGGAGAAGGTTGTGGAGGATGTGACGTGAGCTCGGGTCGGGGGGGCTGGAGCGAGGCTGACTGGGAGCAGGCGGCCGTTGACACGCTCGGGGAGCTTGGGTGGCAGCCGGTGAAGGGTGCCCAGCTCGGGCCGGGTAGTGGGGAGCGGAAGGACTGGGCTGAGCCGATTCTTGTCGAGCGGCTGCGGGACGCGATCAGTCAGATCAATCCGGATCTGCCGGCCAGCGCTGTCGACGATGCCGTCGGCGTGGTGCTCGCGTCCGAATCCCGGGACGCGATCGCGGAGAACCATCGGCTGCACGAGTTCATGGCGCGCGGGATGCGTTCCGTCACCGTAGTCGACGAATATGGTGCCGAGCACACCCCGACCATCTGGCTGATCGATTTCCGCGATCCGGAGGTGAACGACTATGTCGTCGCCAGCCAGGTGCGGATCGACGACCGTAACCGTAACGGCATCCGCTGTGATCTCGTCCTGTACCTCAACGGCCTGCCGGTCGCCGTCGTCGAGCTGAAGAACGCCGGCGCCGAAAAGGGCGACCTGCGGGTCGCGCACCAGAAGCTGATGAACTACGTGGCCGAATGGCCGCTGGCGTTCCGGGCCACCGTGCTGTTTGCCGTCGCCGACGGGGTGACCGCCCGCTATGGCACCCCGTTCACCCCGTTCAACCATTTCGCGCCGTGGAACGTCGACGAGAAAGGCCAGCCGGTACGCCGGGAGGGAAACCCCGGCGGGCAGCCGCGCGACGTTGACGACGTCCGCTACGACGACGCGCAGAGCGTGCTGCTGCACGGCCTGTTCGACCAGCGCCGGTTCCTCGAGCTGCTGCGCGGCTATGTCACGTTCGCCAGTGTGGGCGGCTCGGGCCTGCGGAAGCGGATCGCGAAGGCGCACCAGTACTTCGCCGTCAGCCGGGCGGTGGAGAAGACCGTCGAGGCGATCCGCGGCGACGGGAAGGCTGGTGTCGTCTGGCACACCCAGGGCTCCGGCAAGTCGATGGAGATGGAGCTCTACGCCTACCAGGCCAGCGTCGACCCGCGGCTGGCGAACCCGACGATCCTGGTGCTCACCGACCGGATCGACCTCGACGACCAGCTCCACGGGGTGTTCAATGCCAGCCTGCTGCTGCCGAGCAAACCCGTGCGGATCGACAGCCGCGAAACGCTCCGCACGGAGCTGTCGAGCCGCACGACCGGCGGCATTCTGTTCACCACCCTGCAGAAGTTCGGCCTGACGAAGGAGGAGCGGGAGGCGAAGTCGGCGCACCCGCTGCTCTCCAACCGGCTGAACATCATCGTGATCGTGGACGAGGCGCATCGCAGCCACTACGACAATCTCGACGGGTTCGCCCTCCGGCTGCGCGAGGCGTTACCGAAGGCGACGTTCCTCGCGTTCACCGGCACCCCCCTGTCGGAGGTGGACCGCGACACCCGCAAGGTGTTCGGCGACTACATCGACACCTACGACCTCACCCGGGCCGTCGAGGACGGGGCGACCGTCCGCGTCTACCACGAAAGCCGGCTCATCCCGCTCGAACTGCCGCCGGGCGTCGACCCCGAGACGATCGACACCCGGGCCGACGAGATCACCGCCGGGCTGGACGAGGCGGAGCAGGAGCGGGTGCGCCGCAGCGTCGCCGCGATGAACGCGCTCTACGGCGCGCCGGCCCGGGTCCGGACCCTGGCGAGCGACATCGTCAAACACTGGGAGGCGCGCTCCGACCGGATGCGCCCGTTCATCGACGGCCCCGGCAAAGGGATGATCGTCTGCGCCACCCGGCAGATCTGCGCGGACCTGTACCGGGAGATCGTCGAGCTGCGCCCCGGCTGGCACGACGACGCCGTCGACCGCGGGAAGATCAAGGTCGTCTACACGGGGAATACCGACGACAAGGGCGAGATCTTCAAGCACGTCCGGCGGCCGTCCCAGAACAAGGTGATCCAGTCCCGGGTGCGTGACGCCGACGACCCGCTCGAACTGGTCATCGTGCAGTCGATGCTGCTCACCGGGTTCGACGCGCCGCCACTGCACACGATGTACCTCGACAGGCCGATGCGCGGCGCCGCGCTCATGCAGGCCATCGCCCGGGTCAACCGCACCCACCGCAACAAGCGGGACGGCCTGCTCGTCGCCTACGCCCCGGTGGCCGACCGGCTGCGTGCGGCGCTCGCCGAGTACACCTCCACCGATCAGGCGCAGCAGCCCCTCGGCCGCGACATCGGCGAGATGATCGGCAAGGTCCGTGACCTGCACGACGTCATCGTCAGGATCCTCACCGACCACGACTGGCGGGCGGCGCTCGCCGCCGGCACCCGGACGGCCTACAAGGACGCCCTGTACGGCACCATCGAGTACCTGCACGACCCGGCCCGGCCGGGGAACACGGCACGGGACGGCCAGCTCCCGCGCGCAGCCCGGTTCCGCGACGCCGCCGCCCGCCTCGAACGGGCCTACGCGCTGTGCGCCGTCCGGGACGAGCTGGACGACCTGCGCCCCGACATCGCGTTCTTCCACGCCGTCCGGGTGTCGATGGCCAAACTGGACGCCGAGGAGCGGCGGGCCGCCGGCCTGCCCGTCCCCGACGAGGTCGAGATCCTGCTGCGCCAGCTCACCGCCGCGACGATCGAGGCCGGCGGCGTCACCGACCTCTACGAGGCGGCCGGGATCTCCCGGCCCCCCGACCTCTCCCACCTGGACGAGGCATACCTGGAGCGGCTGCGGGCGTCGAAGACCCCGAACCTCGCGATCGAGGCGCTGCGGCGGGCCGTCGAACAGACCATGCGTCAGGTCACGCGGCACAACATCGTCCGCCGGCGCAGCTTCTCCGACCGGCTCGTCGAGCTGATGAACGCCTACCGCAACCAGCACCTGACCGCCGCCGAGATCCTCACCAAACTGGCGGAGATGGCCAGGGAGGTGAACACCGAGGGTGACCGCGGCCGACGCTTCACACCACCGCTGTCCACCGACGAGCTCGCGTTCTACGATGCCGTCGCGCAGAACGCCTCCGCCGTCAGGGAGCTGGGGGACGACAAGCTCGCCGCGATCGCGCGCGACCTCGTCGTCCAGGTCAGGAAGTCGGTGACCATCGACTGGACGATCCGCGAGGACGTCCGGGCGCGGATGCGCACCATCATCAAACGCCTGCTCGCCCGGCACGGCTACCCCCCGGACGCGGCCCGGGAGGCGATCGACCTCGTCATCGCCCAGACAGAAACCTTCGCCGAGGACTGGGCCGCCGGCACCGACCGCTGACCGCCGCTGACCCGCGAGCGGGGGTCATCCAACTGTCGGGACGCCGCGTCTACGCCGCGATGGAAGGCGCCATGCCCGGTGAACGACCCCACGACCGCCCTGAGAGGCGGAATCCAACCGTCTCAACACATCAGGACCTCGCGTATGGCCACGAAAAGACCACGCATGGCGAATTGCACTTGTGTAATTAGCCGCGAAACACTGTGTCCGACCGGCGACGTGGGTAAGTTCGAGCGGAGGCTGAGGGATGCTCAGGCCACGGCACCCGATCAAGGAGCTGGAGGCCGTTCTACGGAGCGCGGAGAAGCAGGGCTGGAAGGTTGACAGGGGCAAGGGCTACTTCAAGATGTTCTGCACCTGTGGTGAGCTTCACAAGAAGTTCGTGCACCTCACCCTGTCCGACCCCAACTACGGGAAGAACCTCCGCGGGTATCTGAAGAGCCGGACATCCTGGAAGGAGGACATGTCGTGACGTACTACACCATGATCGAGCTCAAGGCCAGTGGCCCGCTCGACGGTCTTGACGCCTCACTGATCTCCTTGCTGACACTCTGTATAACCTGCACAACGTCACCGACCCCGACCTTGGCGCGACTCTCAGCACCGGCCGCATCGACGTCACAATGATCGTCGATGCTGACTCCCTCGAAGAGGCTCTGCACAAGTCCCTCACCGCCACGCGCACCGCGATCCACGTGGCCGGCGGCGCGACTCCCGACTGGGAGCGGATGATCCGCGAGGTCGGCACCCAGGCCCGCGAACTCACCGACGCCTAGCAGGCGCCGATCACCAACACCAACGCGACTCGAGACCCGGCCAGCACGACGCCTGTCCCGTTTCGGGATGCAGCCGCTAGGCGGCCGGGATGATGTCGCCGTCGCGGACCGTCAGGCGACAGCTGGGTGGGGGGCCGCTTGGGCGTGCTACCCGTCGATGAT
>NZ_CAKKTL010000125.1:7043-8031 GCF_920664355.1 Protofrankia sp. CiP1_Cm_nod2 | reverse complement strand
CCCCAAAGCACCGGTAGGTAGCCACACGCATCCTCACGAACGACGATATGGGTCGATGGACGTCCGGGCATCGGTGGAGATCAGCGTGAGTTTGTCGTTGTGTACGCTTTTGCGGCCAAAAAGAGTATACAACGACAAAATTATGCCGATCATGGTCTGTGCGGGTGGTTGTGGATGGGATTCGTGCTGCTTGATCAGTGTTTTAAGATCCAGGTGACTCGGAGCGCGGTAATGGTGAGCAATCGGTCTTCGATGCTGTATGTCAGCAGTCCGTACCCGAAGACCGCCCGCCACAGTTCGGTGCGCTTGTTGTAGGTGCCCTGACGATAGGGGTCGTCGACCAGCCGGTTCAGGAGAGCGTCAAGCTCATGGCGGCCCTCGGGGGGTAGTGTGTCACGCTGTTGCTCGGCGTAGGTGACCCAGCGGATCGTGTATCTGGCCATTGGTCACCTCCGGATCCCCGGCTGGGTATGAGGTGGTCGCTCCGAGCACGGTGGGGTCTCCGGCCGCTATGCGTCGACGGTCCGCGAGAGCGCCGGTTTCGATCTCTGGGTTGGCGGTGAGCACCGCCTGCCCCCACCACTTGTCGATCACCACGCTCACCGGGTCGAGGTTGAGGGTGTTGTCCGCCTCCGCCAGCGCGATCCGCAGTTCCGCCACGAACATGTCGCGATCGTCTGGACGGAGCGCATCGCGGATCGCGGGCCCGTTCTTCTCAACGCGGTTGCGGACCCCGTAGATCGGGATGGTGTCGGCCATGCGATCCATTGTTCCACCCCGTAGGTGGAGCAACGGGGAGGAGAAGTGGTCGCCCGTGTGATCCGCTGTTCCCGTCGACAGGGCAGGTCAGCAGAACGGTTGCCGCCCGCCGGTCGCGGCGCGGGATGCGATCGACCTCGTCACAACCCAGACAGGGACCTTCGCCGAGGGCTGGGCCAGCGGCGGTGGGTAGGTGGGAGATCGCTTGGGTGTGCTACTCGTGGACGAC
>NZ_CAKKTL010000125.1:0-6712 GCF_920664355.1 Protofrankia sp. CiP1_Cm_nod2 | reverse complement strand
ACGTCATAGTACAAGATCTCTTTCTGTGGGCCTACGGAACGCAACGCTTCCAACAACGCCGGGAACATCGCGTCCACCTCGGCGCCACCGCCGTGGCAGAGTGCGGAGAGCACCGCCAGCGCCGGGTTCGCCCGGGCCAGCCGTACGTCCACCACCAGCGGCACGTCACCCGGCGTAAAGATCAGCGGCCGGAGCAGCAGGCCGCTCGGCCCGTCCGGGGGGAGCATGCGCCGGTACCAGCGGGCTGTCGCCGGGTCGGGGCAGAAGACCACGAGCGCCGTGTCGACGTCCAGCTCGGCCTCCAGTTGGGCCACGTACAGCTTCCAAGTTCGCTGTTTCGCGAGGTCCCGGCCACGCTGGATCTCCAGCACGGCCGCCAGCAGCGGCCGGTCCACCGGATCGCAGAACAGCACCATGCCGTCGGCGTGGTAGGTGCGCGGGACCATGACGCGGACGTCGGTGGCCTCGGTGCGAGCGTGGTGGTAATCGGGCATTTTGACGTCGAACACGGTGGCCAACAGCCAGGCCATCAGGTCCGGGTCAAGCTTGGTCAGGGCGACCGGGGATTCGTGTTCGGCAGAGGGCATGGAAGCACGGTATGCACCGGATCCGCATACATCGGGCCTTGTCCGTGCTGAAACCGGTATCAGCAAACAACAAGGCCACTGTTCCGGCGGTTGTTCCGTCCGCTGTTCCGGCGACCACGGCCGTGACCGCGGCGTTGGCTGCCGAACGACGTGAATTCGGTGCCGTGGCCACAATCCTGGATTCACATCGTTTGTCGTGCCGACCGGTTTGCCGCGTCGCCCCGAGACACCGGCCCACCCGAGGCGGTTTACGGACTTCGTGGATCGAGACGGTGTCCGCCGCGCTTCAGTGCTCCTGCCGACCTGTCGACAGCGGATCGGTCCCGGGGCCCGGCGCGGCGTCAGGACGGGGAGAAGGCGTCAGAGCGGGGAGAAGATGTCGTCGGCCGTGACGGTGAGGATTCCGGGTGGCGGGTTGCGGATCTCCTCGCGGGCGCAGACGGCGAGGCGGATCGGGCCTGGCCGGTCCGCGTCCCGCTGGCCGGCACCAGCGAGCCCGCGACGGACAGCTGCGCCAGTTCGCCGCGGGCGGCGCGGCCGGCGTCGGTGTGGAAGACCGACCGCCGTCCGGCGACGAAGCGGTGCGGCAGGGCGGTCTTGCCGACTCTGCGCCGTCCCCAGACCACCACCGGCCGCGGGTCGGTCGAGGCCCACCAGCGTTCCAGCGCGGCAAGCTCTCCGGTGCGGTTGACGAACGTCATCCGCCTCTGCCTGCATCGCCCGTAACTTACATCGGACGTCAGTAGAGTGCCGGCGAGCCGTTGGCGGCCCATGCTGGCGGGTTGCCGCGCGGGGCCTCTCCGGTGGCTTCAGGTGGCCTTGAGCCCCAGGACGTCGGATGCCTGGGGGTCGCTGTCGGCGAGGAAGTCGCGACAGCGGGTGGCCTCCTCGGTCTCGCCGATCGCGGTGGCCGCGCGGGCCAGTGCCGCGAGCGCCCGCAGGAAGCCCTGGTTGGGCTCGTGGGACCACGGGATCGGCCCGTGCCCGCGCCAGCCCGCGCGGCGTAGCTGGTCGAGGCCGCGATGGTATCCCGTCCTGGCGTAGGCGTAGCTGGTCACCGGGCTGCCGGCGTCGAGGGAGCGTTCGGCCAGGGTTGCCCAGGCGAGGCTGGAGCCGGGAAAACGGCCGGCGACGGTCTGCGGATCCTCGCCGGCGCTCAGCGCCTGCGCCGCGGCGGGATCGATGGTGAGCTTGGCCGGTGGTGGGCCACCGAGCAGATCCGGTCGTTCGGGCGAGGGTGTCATGGGGCTCATCCTGCCGGATCCGGCCGGCCGCGCAGCCAGCCGGAGGGGGAAGTCCGTCAGATGATGGACCCGCCGGGAGGGGGAGAGCCGGCAGGTCCATCACCTGATCGGGGTACGAGGCGGGCAGGGCACCCGGCCGCGACCCGGCGGCAAAGGAACGGCGTTGAGCGTCCCGTGACCTTTAGCCGCAAAATTTCAAAGTCATAAAATGGTACGAAAGGTGCACCCGGTATGCTACAGGACGGTCGGGTTGGTGACGGTGACGTCCCAGAGGTTCTTGCCGACCACTCCAGCGCCGCCGTCGTCCACCCGGGTCAGATACGAGTAGAGCGATGCCAGTCCCTGGGACTCCCGCCCGAAGCGTCCGTCCACCTGGAGGATGAACCTCTTCTGACGCATCTCGCTCTGCCAGACGTAGGCGTCGGGGCGGACCTCGCCGGCCAGTGTGCTGGACAGCGCCGTCCCGGTGAAGTTCTCGGAGTTCAGCAGGGCCTTGGCGCGTTCCAGCGTCATCGCTGGCTGCACCGGAGTAATCGCACGCTGTACCGGGCTGGTGGTGGGAGCGCTGGGGGCGACGATACCGCTGGACGACGGTGCCGGGCCGCTACGGCTCAGGCCCAGCTTGGACGCGCAGGACGGCCACGGGGACCAGCCACGGGCGTTGTAGAGCTTGTAGGCAGCCTCGTCCTGAAGCGTCGGCGGCGCGCCGCTGGGCAGGCCGGAGTAGCCCAGGGCATGCCAGGTCTGGGCGTCGAACTGGTAGGCGCCGTAGTAGCCGTTGCCGGTGTTGATCAGATAGTTCCCGCCGGACTCACACTGGCGGAGTTTGGCGAAGTCGTCAGCGGTCGCGGCGCTTGCGGGTGCGGTCGTGACAGCCAGGCCACTGCTCACGAGTGCCGTCACGGCACCGGTGGTACGCAGGACCTTCATGACGGTGGAGGGAGGTTGCGGGGCGCGGTGCCTGCCACCAGACGGCATGTGGGTCGGTCCTTCCCGTCGCCTACGAGGTGAGCTGTCGGGTGCGGGCGGGAATCAGGCCCGGCCGGTGGCACCAGGAGGCACTGCCGGCTTTACCCCAAGGACTCCGTGGACGGACGTCCGGATGGTGGTTCCCCCGATCCTGTCCTTGTGGCTCCGCGGTAGCTCGGGCCGTACCGAACGGGGACAGGACTCGGCGTCCGTCCGGGCGGCCTCACCGATCCGGCGAGTGGGGAGGACTCTAGCGAGTCTGGTTCTATCGAAGCAAATCGGGGTGTCGGATGAACTACACCGACGTGACTGTTATCACCCGAATGGGCTAAGCGCCTTGAACGTGTCACCGTAGCTGACGGTGTGACTCCGCCCCGCGGCGGGGTCGCCTTCTCCGATTTCTGTGACTTATGGTGACGGACGAAGTTTCTTTCGTATCGTGAATGTGCTTGTTGTCACTTCTGGGGCACTCCGGGAAGCGGAGCCGTCCGGAGCGGTCCCCGGCCCTGCCGGGCCGGATCCGGGCCGGCCGCATCCGGGGTTCTCCTGGATGCGGCCGGAGGCCTGGCATGAAAGGGGATCGTGGCTGCGCTGTCCATGGCGCGCCAGCCCGGTCCGGTCGGATGTCCAGCCACGGGTGGGCCGGCTGTGTGCGGACTGTGCGTGCCGCCGGTGGGCGGTGCCGTCCGCCAGAGGCCGTTCGACCGCTGGGTCGTTCGGCCAGTTGCCGGCTGTTCGGCCGGCTGTTCGGCCGGTTGGCCGGTTGGTTGGCTGGCTGGCCGTGTTCAGTCGAAGGTGGCCGTCCAGGTCCGTGGGCCGCAGATACCGTCCACCTGCAGTCCCCGCGAGTTCTGCAGGAGGGTGGCGGCGAAGGCGGACTGGGGGCCGTAGCGGCCGTCGATCCTGATCCGGTAGCCGAGCCTGTTCATCTGGCGCTGCCAGGCTCGTACGTCCGAGCGCACCTGATAGATCAGCCCGGTGGTGAACAGCGTGTTGTCCGCGAGACTCTGCGCGCTCTGACGCACCACCCAGCGTTGGGCCCCGGTCGACCCGGCCGCGCCCGCCGAGCCGGTGCCGGTGCCGGTGCCGGTGCTGGGCGATCCGGCCCCGGACGAGCTGGCGCTCGCCACCAGCTGGTCGGCGCCCATCCCCTGGCCGCAGACCGGCCACTGGCCGAAGCCGGACCGGTTGGCCAGTCTCAGCGCGGCCTCGTCCTGGGTGGCTGGCAAGGCGTCGCTGGGCAGCCCCGGGTAGCCGAGGCTCTGCCAGGTGCTCAGCGAGAACTGGTAGGCACCGTAATAACCGTTGCCGGTATTGACGGTGTAGTCCCCCCCGGACTCGCACTGGCGTAGCTGCGCCCAGGTGGTGGCGGCGCTGGCGGGCTGTGACATCACGATGCTTCCGCCGACCGCCGCGGCCAGCGCGGGAGCGACTACCAGCGCCCGCGCGCCCAGCCGGATTCGGCCGGTTCCGTGCTGTCGATTTCGGGAACGTGCACTGGACATATTGGTTTTATGCCCTTCCCCACGCCTGCGAAGTGAGCTGTCGGGTTCGGGCTGGGACTGCCCGGCCGCATGTGCGGCTTCACCCCGAGGACGCCCGGTATCGGCGCCCAGAAGTGGGTCCCCCGTTCCTGCCACGAGTTTGGGTTTTCGTCGGGCGAGGGCAGGATTCGGCGTGCCGCCCGACGTGTGTTCGCTGTGTCGCGAGCACGGCGCAGACCATAACAACAATTGCTGGGCGCCGAACAAGCGGGGAATACGCTTCGTGAGGATGCGCACACCGGGCCGGCGGCTCTTGTCGGGGCCCGGGAGCGGATGGTAGCGCACGGGTACGCGCGCTTATTGATTTCATCATACTTTTATTGCCGGGAAAACTCGGTATCCCGCCGTGCCGGTGGCGATCGGGGCCGGATTATCCGGATAGGAGCCAGTGCGTGGGCCGGCGATCCGCGTGCTATGGGCCGGAAGCCGGGCCCGGCCGGCCCGGCGCCCGCGGCGCGGAACACCGCTGATTCAGCCGAAGACACGTCGAACGGCAGGACCATACGTACAGTGCCGTGATCCGACGATGATGCGACCTTTCCGGAACCTGCGTCATATACGGATGGCCGTTGAAAGGTGACGGCCATCCGGTCACCCGGGCGCCGGGAGGCCGATGGGTCGGCACCCGCACGCGAACGCTCGCCAGCCGGACGACGAAGCCCGGTCTGGCGAGCGTGTTGTGGGGCCGTCCCGCCCGAGCGGGGTCAGTTGGCGAGGGAGCGTCCCGCGGAACGCAGGTCCTCGCACGCCTTCACGACTCGGGCGGCCATGCCGACTTCGGCCGCCTTGCCGTAGCTGCGCGGGTCGTAGTGCTTCTTCACGCCGACCTCGCCGTCCACCTTCAGAACGCCGTCGTAGTTCCGGAAGACGTGGTCGACGACCGGCCGGGTGTACGCGTACTGGGTGTCGGTGTCCACATTCATCTTGATCACGCCGTAATCCACCGCTTCGCGGATCTCGGACAGGTCGGAACCGCTCCCGCCGTGGAAGACCAGGTCGAGAGGTCTGGCCCCGGCTGGCAGCCCGAGCTTCTGCGCGACATACTGCTGACCATCCCGCAGGATACTCGGACGGAGTTTCACATTGCCCGGCTTGTATACCCCGTGCACGTTTCCGAAGGTTGCCGCGACCAGGTAGCGGCCCCGTTCCCCGGCGCCGAGGACCTCGACGGTCCGCCACATGTCCTCGGGCGTGCTGTACAGTTTCTCGTCGATCGCGCCGACGATGCCGTCCTCCTCACCGCCGACGACACCGATCTCCACCTCCAGGACGATTTTCGCCTGGGCCGTGTCCGCCAGCAGCGCGTCGGCGATTTTGAGGTTCTCCTCGATCTCGACCGCGGAGCCGTCCCACATGTGGGACTGGAACAGCGGCTCGCGGCCCTCCCTGAGCACCCGCTCCTTGGAGATCGCGACCAGGGGGCGCAGGTAGGTGTCGAGCTTGCCGGCAGGACAGTGGTCGGTGTGCAGCGCGATGTTGACCGGGTACGCCTTGGCGACATGGTGGGCGAACTCGGCCAGCGCCTGCGCGCCGAGCACCATGTTCTTCACCCGGGTACCGGAGAGAAATTCGGCCCCTCCGGTGGAAATCTGTACGATACCGTCGCTCCCGGCGTCCGCGAAGCCCTTCAGTGCGGCATTCAGGGTTTCACTCGACGTGACGTTGATCGCAGGGTAGGCGAATGCCTCCGCCTTGGCCTGGTCGAGCATCTGGGCGTAGATATCTGGGGTGGCAATGGGCATCGGTCTGGCTCCTGTGGACAGTCGGGGCGCGGCATGCCCGGTTCGGTGATATTTTACCGATTCGGACGTGTGCCGTGCCGGGAAGTTGCGCGAAGGGTATGACGAACGCTCCCCGTCCGGTAGGACGGCCGCAACGGGTGAGTACGGATGTTCTGTCGGGTGTGGTGCACTATGCCGTCGTCCTCACTCCCGGCTTCGTCGGGAGCGGTGTCGTCCGTCGGTTTCCGGTTACCCGGTGACGTTTTCGGTTACCCGGTGACATCGTCCCGCTCGCCGCCGGGGCAGCCCATGACCGGCTCGGGCGCGTCGTTCATCGCGGGGGAGCGCATCCAGCGGATCCTCGATCGCGTGGATCTCGTTGCCGCGGCCCGCACCGATCTGTGCCCGGCGGACGCGTGCTGGCGACCGGGGTACCGTCGATCGCGATTTCCGGTGCCATGGCTCGTTATGTTACCGGGAAGCATCCGGCCGCGCTCCGCCTGAATGCGCCGGAAGTCGCCCGTACGGCCTGGGCTGTGCCTTCTCCAGGCCTTCTGCCAGCGCTTTGGCACTCCGGCTCGCGGCAGCGGCCGGTTTGTTCCATGGCCGCGGGCCTTATGTCCCGCCATGCCCCGCCGCGGTGTGCC
>NZ_CAKKTL010000124.1:0-15037 GCF_920664355.1 Protofrankia sp. CiP1_Cm_nod2 | reverse complement strand
GGTACTGGCCGTCGACATCGCCCCCGGGGAGATCCAGCCCGACGTCGGCCTCACCGGCACCTACGGGCTGACCTCGCTGAACAAGGTCCTGTTCCTGACCTCGCTGTGCCGGGACACCGGCGTCGACACCGCCTGCCTCACCGAGGACGACCTGGCCAGGATGCACACCCTGCGCGACTGCGTGGACATCCTGTCCAGGCACGTCCCGGCGGGGGCCTGACCGGTGGCCGGGGACCTGGCGGCCCAGCGGCCGGCGGCCCAGCACCGGGTGGACTGGCGCACGGCCGGCCCGGCCGTCCTGGGCAACGACCACGTCCGCCTCACACCCGTCACCGAGGCCGACCGGGAGTCGCTGCGGGCGATCGCCCTCGACCCGGACATCTGGCGTTACTTCGTCTCCCGGGTGGAGTCCGACGCCGACTTCGAGGCGTTCTTCGACGCCACCCTCGCCGACCACCTCGCCGGCCGGCGGCACGTCTTCGTCATCACCGACCGGCGCACCGGCCGGACCGCGGGCAGCATGAGCTACGGCAACCTCTCCGCGCCGGACGCCCGGCTGGAGATCGGCTGGTCGTGGCTCGGCCGCGACTTCCGCGGCACCGGGACCAACCGGTGGGCCAAACTGCTGCTGCTGGAACACGCATTCGAACGCCTGGGCGCCCTGCGGGTGGAGTTCAAGACCGACGTACTGAACACCCGGGCCCGCCGCGGCCTGCGCAACATCGGCGCGATCGAGGAGGGCGTGCTGCGCAGCTACAACCCCATGCCGGACGGCCGCCGCCGCGACGCCGTCTACTACAGCGTCCTGGCCGACGAATGGCCGCTCGTGAAGAAAACCCTCACCGAACACCCGAAAGTCCGCCCGTGAGCGTGTCGGGGGAGGCCGAGTGACCGTCCTGATCAGGGCGGACGGGCCACCGGCGGAGCTGGGCCGGGCCCACGGGGCGGCGCTGGCGGGGCGGCTGCGGTCGTTCGTGGACGACCACGTCTGCCGGCTCGGCCGGCTGCTGCCCGCCCCGGTGACGCTGGACGGCCTGCGCCCGACGATCGCCCGCCACCGCGCGGAGATCGAGCGGGCCGCCCCGCGGCTCGCGGCCGAGGTCGCCGGGCTCGCGTCCGGCGCCGGCCTGACCGAGGACGAGGCCTGGCTGCTCCAGCTGCGCCGCGAAATCCTCGGCTACACCCGAATCCCCACCGCCACCTTCGGCGTGGTTCCCAGCGCAGCCCCCGACGTGGTTTCCGGGGCCGCCTCCAGCGCGGTCCCGACCCGGATTCCCACCGTGCCCCCCGCCCCGGGCGGGATCTCCGCCGGGATCCCCCGCGACCCCCACAGCCGGGCCGGCGAGACGATTACCGCGGGTGACTGCACCACCTATGCGACCAGCTACCCGCCACCCACCGGCCCGTTGCTCGCCCAGACGGTCGACCTGAGCGGCGACCTCGACGACCAGATCGCCGTCCTCGACGTCGCCTCGCCGATCGGCCGCTCACTCGTGCTGAGCTTCGGCGGCCTGCTCGGCTACCTCGGCCTGAACAGCCGCGGCCTCGCGATCGGGATCAACCTCGTCCTGGGCGGCGACTGGCGGGCGGGCCTGCCCCCGTACCTGGCCGTCCGGCACCTGCTCGACACGGCGGCGAGCGTTGAGGAAGCGCTCGACGTCCTGCGCGGCCTGCGGCTGGCCAGCTCCCGCTCGCTGACTCTCCGTGACGCCACCCAGGCCGCCTGGTTAGAGATCGTCGGCGACGAGCTGCGGACCACGCGGGCGCCACGGACCGTCCACACCAACCACTTCCTCCACCCCGACCTCGCCCCCCACGACGAGATCAACGTCTTCGCCCGCAACTCCTCCGTCCGCCGCCTCCAGGCGGCCACGGCGGCGCTCACCACCCTCGGCCCGCACCCCGAGGAGCACTTCGCGCTGCTGTCCACCCCACCCATCCGGGTCGCCGACAACGGCGACATCCGCCGGGAACGCACGGTCGCCGCGACCGTCCTCCTCCCAGCCCGCGGAGAACTACACCTCCGCCCCGGCGACCCCGCCCTGTCCACCACCGAAACCTTCCGCCTGACGTAGCAGCGGTAACGGTCAGTCATTCAGCCATGCGCGTACCGTCCGGGCGAGGCCGGGGATCTCGACGGTTACCGCGATCCAGAGCAGATCGGCGTCAACCGCGAAGTATCCGTGTACGAGGTGGTTGCGCATGCCGGTGATCGCTGCCAGGGAATATCTGGATGGCTTTTCCGGAAGGCACCGGACAGCCGGGCGGTGGCTTCTCCGATGATCCCCACCCACCGGACGAGAGCTGCGGTGAGGACGACGTCGGCGTCCAGTTCGTCCCGCGACGCGGGCAGATGCGTACTGATCAGGTTGGCGTGCTCGACGATGTCACGCAGCCGCTCCTGATCAGATCTCACAGCGCAACGGCTTCGGCGAGCACCTGCTCGCGCAGCCGGGGCCGTAGGCCGGCCACAGTCGTCGCGTCGACGCGGACATCCAGGACCGCCTCGGCTCCGCTGATGAAACCACCAAGATCAAAAAGTCCTCGACCTGGAGAAAGGTCAACAAGGAGGTCGACGTCGCTGGCCTCGTCCGCCTCCGCGCGCGCGACCGAGCCGAACACGCGGATGTTGCCGACGCCGTAGCGCTGCGCGACCGCGTAGACGTCCGCACGGTGCTCGCGTAGTTCGCTCAAAGTAACACGACGACGACGAAATGCATCCATAGTCACAGCGACTTCCCTCCCGTCGGAAGGCCTGCCTGATATCAGGATGGCACAACGGCCACCGCTGGAATCGGCGGCCGTGGTCAACGGATCTGCGAGTACTGAGAGTATCCGTCAGGATGCGATTGGATATCGACCAACATCCACCAGGTAGGCTGTGGTCGGCGCCGTGGACCTCGGCCTCAGATCTTGATGATGGTGACTTCTCCCGTACTGCACAGCATCCTGAGATCTTCGGGATCCGAGGTGAGCACGGTAACCGGGCCAGGGGCGGCGAGCGCGGTCGCGCAGAGCACCGCATCGATCGCATATCTGTGGCCGTGCAGCCCCGCCTCCCCCAGCAGTTCGGCCGCGTGCCGGGCGACAGGCTCCGTGACGGGCTCCACGACGATCCGGGACACGGCCCACGCGAAGGCGGAACGCCTGATCCGCGGATGGATCACTTCGACCAGGGTCACCGCGCTGGTGATCACACGCATGTCGTCGGCGCGGGCCAGCGCGAGCCAGCCGGTGACGTCGCGGTCCCGCTGGACGGCCCTGGCGAGTCCTTCACTGTCGAGGACCAGTGTGCCCCCCGGCACGGCGACCGGGCGGGTCATGCCGCGTGTGGGTCCGAAGAGCGCTGCTGCTCGCGGGCCTGTAGCAGGGCATCCCGCCGGGATCGGATCTCCTCGTCGCCGATCGGCCCGTGCTCGGCCTCGGCGACCGCGATGAGCTCGTTGAGGTTGTCGCGTTCGATCTGGCGGGCGACGGCCGCGGCGACGTAGGCGGACAGGCCCGAGGGGCCGCTGCGGGCACGGGCGGCCTCGGCGATGTCCCGAGGCATTGTGATCGAGTACTTCTGAGTAGGCTCACTCATACCCCTTATCCTACCGTGGATGCCCCTCGATCTGACCCGTCGGTTACTCTCCGGGCGTCGGTTTTGTGCTCACAGTGGTTGCCGATTCGGTGGACAAGGCTGGGATCACCGCGTGGAAGACCCGTGGAGCCGATCTGCGGGACTGCCTGGGAGGGGATGTCGGCGGCCGAACGTGTTCCGGCGCTTCGGCATGACGTCGGAGCGCTACCGAGCCTCGGGCGCAGCCGCGGTGGTCAGGCAGAACGGATGGTCGGCAGGGTCGATGGGCACTCGCGGCTGTCGTCGGTTCTGGACGTGCCAGCTCGGGATGTGCCAGTTCTGGGCGGCGCTCACCGGCCGGGGCCATCGGCCTGCCGGCGAGAGGGCTACGGCTGGGCCTCGTCGTCCGGGGGCAGGTCCCAGTCGAGGGCGCGGAGGCTGTCGGCGACCCGTCGGAGCACGGCCAGGTCGTAGAAGATCTCGATCGGTGTGGAAGTGCCGGAGGCCGCCGGCCGCAGGGGCAGGTGATCGACCGTCTCTCCGTCCATCGTCTCTCCATCCATCGGCGTGGACGGTGCTCCGGGCCGGGAAGCCGGCCCGGCCCGGAGCACCTATCTGGCAATGGTGGGAGCGGGATGGCGTCGAGTACCACTGTACGATCTGTGAGAAACACCCCTTATGGGTACGAAAAAATTAAGCGTTTCCTACAGACGTACTCCCTGAGTTCTGGTACTCGGTTTCAGGATCGTCCTATTTCAGGCCGGAGTGGACGAAGGCGTTGACGATGTGCCGCTGGAGTACCAGGTAGAGGCCGAAGATCGGTAGGCAGGCGAGCCCGGAGGCGGCCATGATCCCGCCCCAGTCGTTGCCCTCGGTCCCGCCGAGGAAGCCGCGCAGCCCGAGCTGGATCATGGAGTTCGCCTGCTGGAGCACCATCGACGGCCAGAAGTACTCGTTCCAGGCGTTGATGAACAGCACGATGCCCAGCGCCGCCAGCGCCGGCCGCAGGTTGGGCACGACGACGGTCCACAGCGTCGACCAGGACGACCGGCCGTCGATACGGGCCGCCTCCAGCACCTCCTTGGGGAAGCTCTCCATGTGCTGGCGCAGCAGCAGGACGCCGAGCGCCGTGCACAGCGTCGGGATGACCACCCCGGCGAGCGTGTTCAGCAGGCCGAGCCGGAACAGCAGCGTGTAGTTGGACACCATCGTCACCTGGAACGGCACCAGCCACGTCCCCACGAACAGCAGGTAGAGCAGCCGCTGCCCGCGGAAGCGCCAGGCGGTGAACGCGTACGCGGCGAGCAGGCCGGTCAGCAGCTGCCCGAGGGCGGTCAGCGACGCCACGACGAACGTGTTGACCAGCATCTGGCCGATGGGGATCACGTCCGCGGCGTGCCGGTAGCTGCCGATCGACAGCGGCCAGGGCAGCAGCGACGTGTCGTAGATGTCGCCGGGGCGGCGCAGCGACGTCGCGTACATCCAGCAGATCGGGAAGACGCAGGCGACGCTGAGAACGGCCAGGACGGCATGGCCGGCGAACGAGCTCAGCGGTGACCGGCCGCCGACCGGCCCGCCGGTCCCGCCGTGGCCGCGGTGGCCGTGCCGGCGCCAGCGGCGTCCGCCGCCGTGGTCCCCGTCACCATGATCCCCGCCGCCGTGCCGGCCACCGCCGCGGTTTCCGCCGTCGTCACGGTTCCTGCCGTCATGCTGCCCGCCGCTGTACTGCCCGGGCGGCGGCGCGCCAGCGTCGCCTGCCGCCGGTGCGTCCGGCGTGGAGACGGCCATGAATCACTCCTCGTAGTCCTCGCGGTGGTTCCCGCGATATCGCTTCCCCGCCCCGCAGCCTCGCTCCCGCCCCGCGGCCGAATATCGTTGCTCATACACATGAGGGAACAAGTGGTCGCTGGGGCAGCCACTTTCGTACTCATTTCCCGGGACGTTGTTCCGCGGTTCGGGGGGCGGTTGCCGGGTTGTTCTGCGGTGGGGTGCTGGGCGGTGGGCCGCCGGGGGGACGGCCGCCGGGGGACGGCCGCCGGGTGGTCAGTTGTCGTGGAAGCTGAGTTTTTCGAAGAGCCAGACCAGGAGGAGGGCGACCAGGCCGAAGGTCAGGAAGAAGGCCAGGCCGGCGGCGGAGGCCAGGCCCGCGTTGAAGCTCTTGAAGCAGTACTCCCAGAGCAGGTAGTAGGCGTTGGTCGTCGCGTCGTCGGGGCCGCCCTGGGTGAGCGCGTCGATCAGCGGGAAGGTCAGCTGGCCGGAGAGCAGCACGGTCATGAGGGTCAGCAGGACCAGGGTCGGTGACAGCAGCGGCAGGATGATCCAGCGGGTGATCTGCCGCCGGGTCGCGCCGTCGAGCTGGGCCGCCGCCGAGTACTCGTCGTTGATGTTGGCCAGGCCGGCGGTGACGACGAGGACGGCGAACCCGAGCAGGTGCCAGCCGGTGATGCCGATGATGGCGAGCTGGGCCGGGCCGCGTTCGTGCAGCCAGTTGACCGGATGGCCGATCATGCGGTCCACCAGCCCGTGCCGCGGGTCCAGCAGCCACATCCACATCGCCGCGCTGGCCACCGGCGGGACCAGCACCGGCGCGAACACCAGCGCGCGGTAGGCGACGCCGGCCCGGCCGCGGATCCGGCGGGTGAGCAGGGAGATGATCGTGGGCAGCAGGACCGAGAAGGGCAGCAGGCACAGGATCGTCGCCACCGTCAGCCAGAGCGAGTGCCTGAGCTCGGGGAGCTGGACGACCTGCTGGTAGTTGTCCAGCCCGACCGGGATCTTCGGCCTGCTCGGCAGCAGGTTCCACCGGTAGAAGGAGAGCTGGACGGCCTCGACCAGGGGGCGGTAGGTCCACACGAGCAGGCAGGCCAGCCCCGGGGCGAGGTAGAGGAAGGGCGGCAGCGCCCGCAGCGCCCGGCGCGCCAGCGGTGGCCGGGCCGCCTCGACCGCCACGTGCTCGGCGGGGGCCACGAGGGGCGCGAGCTCTACGAACACGCTGCCCGCCCCTGCTCTGTCAGCCGCCCGTCGCCGGTGGCGGCCTGGTCGATGTGTCGTGCCATGTCGCTCTCGTCGTTGTCGAAGAGGATGTCCGCGGGGGCGAGCGTCACGACGCTGGCCACCACGGTGTGGGGGTAGATGTCGATGCGGCTGCAGGCCGCCGTGCGCAGCGCGCGGGCCCGGCCCGCGGGCGAGAGCAGGTCCGCGCCGAACGCGGTGGCCGGCGACACCCAGACCGGGATGCCGGCGAGCAGGCCGCAGCTGGCGTGATGGGCGTGGCCGCACAGAATGATCCGCACGTCGCTGCCCGCCACGGCCCGCGCGAGCCGGTCGGTCTCACGCAGCGTCATCAGTTCGACGACGAGCATCGGCGACGGCACCGGTGGGTGGTGCAGGACGAGCACCGTCCCGTCGGGGGCCGGGCGGGCGAGCTCGTCGCGCAGCCAGGCGAGCTGGGCGTCGGTGAGGTGGCCGCTGTCGTAGCCCGGCGTGGTGCTGTCGAGCACCACGATCCGCAGGCCCGCGATCCAGTGGACGCTGTCGCACGGGATCGTCGAGAGGCTGTCGGTCGCCGGCGCGGCGCCCAGCAGCTCGCGGCGGAACGCCGTCCGCTCGTCGTGGTTGCCCATCGCGTAGATGACCGGGGCGCCCAGGTGGCGCGCGAGCGGTTCGACCACCGCCCGCAGCCGCCGGTAGGCGGCGGGGGAGCCGCTGTCGGCGAGATCTCCGGTCAGTACCAGGCCCGCCACCGCGGTCCCGGAGCCCGCGACCGCGCGGGCCGCGGACTCCAGGTTCGCGTGTGTGTCCACCCCGCCGTGCGGCAGCTCCCCGTCGTCGACGAGGTGGACGTCGCTGAGCTGGATCAGGGTGTACCGCGGCACCCGGGCCGGCGGTGCCGCCGGCACCGGTGGCACCGGCAGCGCGGACGTCACCGATGTCACCGATGGCACGGTCGGCACCGACGGCACGGTGTCAGCCCTTCGGGAGGAGCTTGGTCGCCTGCTCCTGCGCCGAGGTCAGCGTCGAGAGCGGGTCGGCACCGCTGTAGACCACCTTCTCGACGGCCGCGAGCATGCCGTCCCTGATCTGGACGTAGTTGTCACCGGGGAACGACGCCGTCGGGTACAGCCGGGCGAGCTGGTCGATGTTCGGCTTGATCAGCGGGTTCTTGGCCGCCCAGTCCTTCAGCGCGCCCGGGTCGTCGAGCAGGCCCGTGCGCAGCGGCAGGTAGCCGATCCTGCTGGTGATCTGCGTGTACGCCTCGTCGCTGGTCAGGAACTTGATGAGCTCCCAGGCCGCCCGCTGCCGGGCCGGGTCCTTGGCGAACATCAGCAGGGCCGCCCCGGAGTTGGTCGGCTGCACCTTCTTGCCGTCGAAGCTCGGCTCGTAGCCGGCCCGCAGCTCCCACGGCGGGTTCGCGGTGGTGGCGCCCTTGCGGAAGACCGCCTCGGCGGCGCTGCTCTCCAGGATCATGCCTACCTCACCGCGGGCGAACGCGGGGTAGGCCTGCTCCTGGGAGAGCTTGGGGCTGGCGCCGGAGCTGACCAGGTCCTGGGCCACCCGGACGGCCTCGACCGCGGGGGCGTCGGCGAAGGTGAGCCGGGTCTGGTCGTCGGAGATCACGGTTCCGCCGTTGGAGGCGACCAGGGACTGATAGCACCAGTCACTGCTCTTCTTGGTCAGGCAGTCGATGTAGGCGCCGTCCTTGCCGGTCCTGCTCTTGATGGCCAGTGCGGCCGTCTTCACCTCCGCCCAGGTGGCCGGCGGCTTGTTCGGGTCGAGACCGGCCTGGGTGAACAGGCTCGCGTTGTAGTACAGGATCGGCGTGGAGAACACGAACGGCACGGCGAAGGTCTTGCCCTCGACGTCACCGAGGGTGCGCGCGGTCGGCGCGAAGGGGTGGGCGCCGCCGAAGTTCGCCTGCACGGCGTCGCGGCCGACGACGTCGTCGAGCGGGGTGGCGCCCAGGCCCTTGACGGCGTACCGGATGTCGCCGAAGACCAGCTGGCCGACGTCGGGCGGGTTGCCCGCCGCGATCTGGCGCTGGATGCTGGCGGCCGAGGCCGACCCGTAGCCGCTCGCGGTCGCGGTCGCGGGCTTCTGGGCCGTCACCTTGATGTTGGGGTGGGCGGCCTGGAACCTGTTGATCAGATCGGTGAAGGTGTCCGTCCAGGCCCCTGCCTGGGACAGGTTGTAGCTCTCAAAGGTGATCGAGACCTGCTGGTCCGGCCGGAGTTCGGGAACCACGGTGCTCGGCTGGGCGGGCGTGCTCGAGCCACTGTCTCCGCAGGCGGCGGCGGTCAGTGCCAGGGTGAGCGCGGCCGCCAGCCCCCCGAGCTGGCGCAGTTTTTTCACGGGATGCTCCTTGAGCGAGAGGAACACGGCACCGGCGAGGACCGGGGCCGGGAAAGACGTCGGACGTTTCGACAGGCTCGAAAGACTCGACGGCGGGACGGTTCGGAAAGGGCGGGGACGCCGAAGGCTGGTGATCAGACGGTGGACGCGTCCAGAACCTGCCCGGGGGCGCCGGCGACGGCGGCTGCGGCGGAGTCATGGTCGTGATCGCGCTCGCGGGGGAGGCCGCCGCTGGCCGGCTGCCAGACCAGCCGGCGGCCGCTGGCCCGGTCGAACAGGTGCACCCGGTCCGCGGGGACGTCGAAGGCCACCGGTTCGCCGGGACGCAGGCCGAGCGGCCGCGGCCCCCGGGCCAGCAGCCGGGCGCCGCCCACCGCGCACTGGGCGACCTCCTCACCGCCGAGGTTCTCCACCGTCTCCACCACCCCCCGGAACACGGGGGACGCGGGCACGGGCACGGGCTGCGATGCGGGCTGCGATGCGGGCTGCGAAGCGGGGGAGCTGGACGCCGGCGGGAGCAGGACCAGGTGCTCCGGTCGGACGCCGAGGGTCACCTCGCGGGCGGGCTGGTCGCCCGCCGCCCACAGCGGCAGCTCGACGCCGGGGGCGAGCACCTGGACGCGTCCGGCCCGGCTCTCGATCCGCGCGGGGATCAGGTTCATCGCGGGTGAGCCCAGGAAGCCCGCCACGAACACCGACGCCGGCTCGTCGTAGACGTCGGTGGGGGTGCCGACCTGCTCCAGCCGGCCGGCGTTGAGCAGGGCCACCCTGGTGGCCATGGTCATGGCCTCGACCTGGTCGTGGGTGACGTAGACGATGGTCGAGCCGAGCGTGCGGTGCAGGGCCCGCAGCTGGCCGCGGGTTGCCGTGCGCAGCTTCGCGTCGAGGTTGGACAGCGGCTCGTCCATCAGGAAGGCGCCGGGGTCACGGACGAGTGCCCGCCCGACGGCGACCCGCTGCCGCTGCCCGCCGGAGAGCTCCCGCGGCCGGCGGCCGAGCAGCTCCGCGAGATCGAGCAGCTCGGCCACCTCGCGTACCTTCTGGCGTATCTCCGCCCGTGGCCGGCGACGGGACCGCAGCGGGAACCCGATGTTGCGTTCGACGGTCAGGTGGGGGTAAAGAGCGTAGCTCTGGAATACCATTGCCATGTCGCGTTCCCGGGGCGGGGCGAACGTGACGTCGCGGCCGTCCAGCAGAACCCGCCCGCCGCTCGGCTCGATCAGACCGGCGATCATCCGGAGCAGCGTCGATTTTCCGCATCCGCTCGGGCCGAGCAGGACGAGGAAGTCGCCGTGGCTGATGTCCAGGCTCACCCGGTCGATGGCGGCGACCTCGCCGAAACGCTTGGTCAGTCCTTCGACCTGGATCCGGCTCACAGCCTGGCTCTCCTTTCGTACCGGCCCGGCGGCGTGCCGGACCGGCCTGGTATTCCCGGCTCGCCGTGGGTGGGCCGGTGGGTTCGGAAGTCGGAAGTCGGATCCCCCGGTACGGGCCGTGCCCGGTGCCGGCGGCCGTCCGGAAATTTTTCCAGTGCTTCTTATCGTCCGTGGACCGCTGAATTCAACGCCGGGTCCGTGTACGGGAAGGAAACATGCTGGAAATTTGCGGTGCGTCAAGTGGTGTGAAACGCCGCGCGCACGCCCGGTGGCCAGCACTGATTGAAATCACTGATTACCCGATAGAATTCATTGATGGCTGCCGGTGCCCACTGTCATGGCGCGCGGGCGGTACCGGCGGCGGAATCCGTCCCACGCCGGCCCGGCCGGCCCGGCCAGGCTGGCCGCGTCCAGGCTGGCCGCGTCCGGCCACGTGGCTGTCGCCACACCGCTCGGCGCCGTCGCGGGCCGGGCTGGCCGGCCCGGAACGCCTGCCCCGCACCAGCGCGGCCGACAGGCCGGGCTGGTGGCCCGAAGCCGGTCGGTGGTCTGGTCGCCGATCGGCGCGGGGCTCGTCTACATCCTCACTGCCAGCGGCCGGGACCGTCAGAGGTCGAGGACAAGCTGGTCGCCGCGGGCCCGGGAGACACAGATCATCATGGCGTCCCCGTCCCGCTGCTCCTGCGGGCTCAGCACGGAGTCGCGGTGGTCGACCTCGCCCTCGACGAACCGGGTCTCGCAGTTGCCGCAGGTCCCCTCGCGGCACGAGGAGGGCATGTCCAGGCCGGTGCGTTCGAGCGCCTCGAGGATGCTGCGGCCCGCGGCCACCCGCACCCGCTGCCCGGTGCTGGCGATCAGGACGTCGAAGGCGGTGTCCGCGGCGGCGTCGCCGGCCGGTTCCCGGGGGCGGAAGCGTTCGACGTGCAGGGCGCTGGGCGGCCAGCTGCCGCAGGCGGCCTCGACCGCGCCGAGCAGGCCCTCCGGGCCGCAGCAGTAGACGGCCGTGCCCTCCTCGGGCCGGGCGAGGACGGTGCCGAGCGGCAGCAGCCCGCGCTCCCGCTCGGGGTGGACGACGACCCGGTCGCCATAGGCGGACAGCGTGGGGAGGAACGCCATGCTCGTGCGTTGCCGGCCGCCGTAGAGCAGCGTCCAGTCGGCGCCGCGCCCGGTCAGCTCGGCGATCATCGGGAGGAGCGGGGTGATCCCTATCCCACCCGCGATCAGGACGTAACGCCCGGCGTCGACCAGGGGGAAGTTGTTGCGCGGCGCCCCCACCTCCAGCGTCGACCCGGCGTGGGCCTCATCGTGCAGGTACGCCGAGCCGCCCCGGCCGGCGGCCTCGCGCAGGACCGCGACACGCCAGGTCGCGTGGTCGGCCGGATCGCCGCACAGCGAGTACTGCCGGACGCGCCCGGGCCCGGTGACGACGTCGACGTGCGCGCCGGGAGCCCACGGGGCGAGCGGCCGCCCGCCGGGATCGGCGAGGGTCAGGGAAACGACGTCGTCCGCCTCGACGGTCCTGCTGACGACGGTCAGGAACGCGGTGGCGGACGGTGCGGGTACCGCGGTCGACTGATCATAGGATGCTGGCGCGGACATGACCGACCTCCGGCGGAGTTCTGGGCGTGTCGGAATGGGCGTACGGGTTCCCGGCGTTCCGCCGGATCCGCGTTCTGGGCGGCGAATCCGGCGTTCCGGCCGCTGGCCGGCACGCCGGTCGAAACAGTGAGCTGCCCGCGACGGCGACCGGTCTGCCGGCCGGGCGGGCCACCGTTGAATTCTATCGGCAGGGCCGCCCGTGACGCAGGGCCCGGCCACATCTTCGCAAGCGTTTTCCCGACTGGCCGGAGAAGTCGCCGACAGGAGGAAAATCCACTTGGGCGATTGGATTTTCCAATAACCCCGGCCCGGGTTCCCGCATGCCACGGAGGCCCTTTTCGGCGGCCTCGCCAAAGGCGGCGCCATGATTTTCCGGCGCTGCCGGCAACCGTCCATGGTCATTTTTCTGAAGGCAGTGCTATGATTTTCAGCGCTGCCGGAGGCCGTTCGCGGGCATTCGGCCGAAGGTAGCGCGCTGATTTTCAGCGCTGCCGGAGGCCGTTCGCGGGCATTCGGCTGGAGGCTGATTCTGGTGGCTGGTCAGAAGGGCCCGGCCTCGTCGAGGGCGTCCAGCAGGGCGTCGACGACCTTGCTTCGCTGCGGCCGCCACACCACGTGCACGGACAGCATCGGGATCGGGTCGACGAGGGGGATGGCGACCGGCCCTCTCGTCCGGCGGGCGCGTTCGACCGAGGCGAACCCCACCAGCGGGCGGGTGGTGACCACGAGGGCGGTCGCGCCCGGGTCGTCGACCTCGGCGGCGACCCGCAGGCTGATCCGGACCCGTTCGGCCGTGGTGACGATCGTGTCGTACATCGCCGGGGACTGGGTGCGGCTGAACAGGATGCAGGCCTGGTTCTGCAGCTCGCGGAACGGCACCTGCTCCCGGCAGGCCCAGTCGTGCTGTTCCCCGACCACGGCGACCAGCGGCAGCCGCAGCACCTCCCGGGAGTGCAGGTCGCTGGTGGGCGGCAGCCCGAAGACGAAGCCGATGTCGAGCTCGCCGCCGAGCAGGCCCTTGAGCTGGGGGCCGGTGCGTCTTTCCCACAGGTGGGCGGTCAGCCCGGGGTGAGTGCTGTTCAGCCGTAACAGGGTCGGCTGCAGGATGCGCTGGCCGGCCGGGAAGTTGTAGCCGATGTTGATCGCGCCGGCGCGGCCGGCCGCGGCGTCCCGCGCCGCCTGCACGGCCCGGCTCGCCTGGTCGAGGATCCGCTTCGCCTCGGCCTGGAACGCGACGCCTGCCGGGGTCAGCCGGACCTCGTGGGAGGTGCGGGCGACCAGCTTGACGCCGACCTCACGCTCCAGGCGCTGCAGGTGCTGGCTCAGCGAGGGCTGGGCCAGGTGGAGCTTGCCCGCGGCCCGTCCGAAGTGCAGCTCGTCCGCTATCGCCAGAAAAGACACCAGGTGCCGGAACTCCATCCCGCCTCCCTCCTGTAAGCCCAGCACAGCCTACGTGCGGTGACTAACCGGCGGTGACGGGTGAGTGTTGTCCGGAAGAACTGTCGGGCCGGTCGCCACGGGCACCAGCGGACACCAGCGTGACGGCGGCACACACATGATACCCGTGCAAACAGCGTGTATACGCGTGTGTACGGCGGGGTGTATTGCGGCGGTACGTATGACGGCGATGTATATCGCGGTGATGTGCATTACAGCCGTGCATTACGGCGGTGCGTGTCGCGGCTCCGTGTATTAAGGCGCGGACGTGACGGGGGCGGATGTGACGGGGGCGGACATGACAGGGATGGATATGGCATGACGAGGGCAGCAACGCCCGGCGTGCCCGTATCTGTCCTGGAATGGCTGTTCGCATCCCGGTGGCGCGCCGTGGGGCGCGAATACGGAATGGCCTCCACACGGGGCGGCCTTCGTGCGGAGTGGCTCCCGCGTGACCGTGTCCGCGCGGGCGTCGTGGACGGCGGCTGGGAGCTGATCCACGGGCCTGGCGGCCGATCCGGGGGATGAGGCTGGCCCGGGGATGCTGGCCCGGGGGATATGGGATGACCGTATCCGGGCCGGGAGGGTGCGTGGCGTCGGCCACCGTCCCGATAGCCTCGTTGTCGTGGCAACGGTCGATCTTCCACAGGAGTCCGCTGTCGGGCTCGACGATGGCCTGACCGCCGCGGGCGTGGCCGCGCGCATCGCGGCGGGCAGCACCAACGACGTCCCGGTCCGGGCGAGCCGCTCGGTCGCCGAGATCGTCCGGGCCAACGTCCTGACCCGGTTCAACGCGATCATCGGCGCGCTCTTCGCCGTCATCGTGGTGATCGGGCCGGTCGTTCCCGACGGCCTGTTCGGGCTGATCATCGTGGTCAACACCGCGATCGGCATCGTCCAGGAGATGCGGGCCAAACGCACCCTGGAACGGCTCGCGATCATCGGCGAGGCCCGGCCCCGGGTCCGCCGGGACGGCCGGACGGTCGAGATCTCCGCCAGCGAGGTCGTGCTCGACGACGTCATCGAGCTCGGGCCCGGCGACCGGGTCGTCGTCGACGGGGTCGTGCTGGCCGCGGACGGGCTGGAGATCGACGAGTCGCTGCTCAGCGGTGAGGCCGACCCGGTGGACAAGGGCCCCGGGGATCCCGTCATGTCCGGCAGCTTCGCGGTGGCCGGGACAGGGGTGTTCCGCGCGGCCAAGGTCGGCCGGGAGGCCTATGCCGCCCGGCTGGCGGAGGAGGCCAGCCGTTTCACGCTCGTGCGTTCGGAGCTGCGCGGCGGCATCGACCGGATCCTGACGTTCGTCACCTTCCTGATCATTCCTGCCGGCGCGTTGACGATCTACAGCCAGTTCCGGCTCGACGACGCCGCCCCGGACGACGCGGTGCGCGGGATGGTGGCCGCGCTCGTCCCCATGGTTCCCGAGGGGCTCATCCTGCTCACCAGCGTCGCGTTCGCGATCGGTGTCATCCGGCTGGGACGCCGCAAGTGCCTGGTGCAGGAGCTGCCGGCCATCGAGGGGCTGGCCCGGGTCGACGTCGTGTGCGCGGACAAGACCGGCACCCTCACCGAGAACCGCATGCGGCTGACCGAGGTGCGCCTGCTGGGCGCGCCCGACAGGACGGGCCCGGCCAACGGCGCCGCCGGCGAGGCCGCCGGCGAGGCTGCCGGGGCCGGCCGGCTGGCTGGTGAGGTGCGCGAGGCGCTGCGGGCG
>NZ_CAKKTL010000123.1:0-15051 GCF_920664355.1 Protofrankia sp. CiP1_Cm_nod2 | reverse complement strand
GCCACGCCGCGACCACGTCGGCCGCGGCCAGCGCCGCGTGCGCCGAGGAGGCGGCCGTGGCCAGGTCGGCGGCGACCGGGCCGATGATGACCGGACCGGGCCCGTAGGCCGGCAACAGGGCGTCGACGGCGTCGAGCAGGGCACGGCCGCAGCCGGCGGCGCCGGGCCGGGCCGGCCGCCGCGCGGCGGCGGCGGCGGTCACGAAGTCCCCGCCGACGATGACGACCAGCCGTTCGTGGTGGACGCCGGTGAGCACCTCCAGGCCGGCCCCGCGCCCGAGGCGGTGGACCTGGTCGACGACGACCTCGGGGGAGCGGTCCGGGGTGTCCCCGACGATCACCGCGACGGACGGCGGGTTGCGCCAGCCCAGCGCCGCCGCGCGTGACGGCAGCGCCCGCTCCACCTCGCCGCGCACGACGTGGTCCACGACGAGCGCCTCCAGCCGGGCGTCCCACGCGCCCCGCTCCTCGGCGGCGCGGGCGTAGACGACCGCGCCGGCGAAGGCGATGTCGCGGGAGTAGCGCAGCACGTCGGCGAGCAGCCGCTGCTCGTGCTCGGGGCCGGCCAGCGCGGGCACCTCGGCCTCGATCGCCTCGACCGCCACCCGCACCAGTTCGACCAGGCGGCGGAAGGTCACAGCCCGGACGAGGTCACGGGGAGCGACCCGGAACACGTCCCCGGACAGCTCCCGGGCGTGCTGGGGACTCCGGCACCACTCCACGAACGAGGAGATCCCGGCCTGTACCACCAGCTGGATGTCGGCCCGGTGCCGGGCCGACATGGGCGTGAACCAGGGCAGGACCTCGTGCATGCGGGCCACCGCGCGGCTGGCGAGCATGCCGCTGGAGCGTTCGATCCGCCGGATGACGTCCTCGACCGCCGGGTCGGCAGCGGGCGACGGAGTGGCGTCGGCGTCCGGCAGCGGCCGTGTCACCGCCCACCATTGTCGGTCATTGTTTTCTCCATCGGTTTTCCCGGGGCCCCGGGCGGCGTGCGCGGGGCCGCCGGCATATGTCCGGCGCCGGTGTGCCCGGTGCCGGTATGTCTGAAGTTGGCCTGTCTAGAGCTGGTCGTTGAAGCGGCTGGTCCAGTTGTGGACGTTCGCGACGTATGCTCGCGTCTCGGCGAAATCGGGAACTCCGCCGGCATCGCGGACAGCCGCGGGTCCCGCATTATAGGCGGCCAGGATCAACGAGACACGGTCGCCGGGCAGTTTCTGGACGAGCTGGGCCAGGTGGGCGTCGTAACGCGCGGCGGAAAGGATGGCGTCCGCCGGTTCCAACGGGTCGGCCGCGCCGTCGGCATTGCCGTCGACACCGAACTGTTCCCAGGTGCCGGGCAGGAACTGCATCATGCCGCGGGCACCCGCGCGGGACACCGCGTCGCGGTTGAACTTGCTCTCCACCCGGGCCTGGGCCGCGAGCTGGGCCGCGGTGAGGACACCGTAGACCGCCGCGGCGTTCTGGAAGAGGGGGATCAGGTCGCGCGGGACTCTTGACGCCGACCGGGAGGAGATACTCTCCCCACAGCTGGTGAGGACCGTGCTCAGGCAGGTCGCGGCCACGAGCAGGACCAGTATCTGCGGGGCGCCGCACGACGGGTGCCGCCGGGAGGCACCGCGTACCCGCCAGGACCGGCCGGGCCGGTGGTACGGGCGGGGCGGTGTCGCGTCCACCACCCCATTGTGCTGGGTGGTCCGGCCGGCTGTACGGGCCCGGTAACACCGGTTGGTGCCAGCGGTTCGCATGGGATGTCCGCCGCCCCGCTCAGCCGGTCAGGTTGGCCCGCAGCGAGCGGAGCGCGTCGTCGGGCACGCCGGCGTGCCGGGCCCACCCGGCCGCGCCGCCCCAGGTGTCGTCGAGCGCGGTGAGGAAGCGGCTGATGACCTCCGGCCGGCAGCTCATGCCGTCCGCCCTGGCGCCGCTGCGGGCCCGGTCGTAGGTGGGACGCCTGGCCAGCCGGCGGTCCACCCGGTCGATCCGCTCGTTGCTCGCGACATAGTCGGCGATGACCGCGTCCCGTTCGACCCCGGCGATGTCGAGCACGACGGCGGCCAGCACGCCTGTGCGGTCCTTGCCCGCGGCGCAGTGGAACAGCGCCGGCAGGCGGCCGGGGTCCGCGAGCAGCCGCAGGGCGCCGGCGACCGCGTCGGGTGCCCCGCGCAGGTAGTCGAGGTAGTGCTCGACCCGGTCCTGCGAGGCGCGGTCGGCGACGATCAGGGGGTAGCGCGGGTCGTCGGCCATCACGAACTCGCCGGGGAGGAACGACAGGTTGTGGTAGGCGACATCCTCCTCCGCCAGCGGGCCGCGGCCCTCCCGGGCGATCTCCGCCGCGGCGCGCAGATCGAGGACCGTGCGCAGGCCATAGTTGTTACGTAACGTAACAACATCGTCCTTGGTCAGCTCCTGGACGGTGTCGGCGCGCAGCAGTTGTCCCGGCCGTGTCGACGCTCCGTCCCTGGTCGGTAGCCCGCCGAGATCCCGGACGTTGTCGGCGCCGACGAGACTGAACCAGCGATCCACGCGATGACGATAACCACTGGAATACCCCCACGAGTGGGGAACGCCTCATCCGCCCACCCGGCCGGCGCCCGTCCGCCCTGGTGAGGGCCTGGTGGGGGCTGGTGGACGCGCGCCGGCAGGCATCGGTCACAGGTCGTTGCCGACCACGCTCGGTGTCTCCGCCGCGCGCGGCCGGGTTTCCCGCTGCCGGGTTTCCCGCGGATGCGGCTCGGCGGGGTGTGGCAGGGCCGGGAGCGGCCTCGCGAGCTGGCGCAGCGTCGTGCGCAGCACCCCGGGATCCCCCCAGGGCGCGAGCGCGCGGACCTGCTGCCGGTCGATCGCCGGCGCGGACACGTACGAGATCAGGGGATGGTGGCGGCGGATGTCGCGCTCGTCGTCGTCGAAGAGGTCCTCGTGCAGCTTCTCCCCGGGGCCGAGCCCGGTGTAGACCACCTCGACCGGCCGCGGGCCGCGGCCGGCCAGCCGGCTGGCGACGTCGGCGATCCGCACCGGCCGGCCCATGTCGAGGACGAGGACGTCCCCGTTGCCGCCCAGGGCGCCGGCCTGGACGACGAGCTCCACCGCCTCCTCGACGGTCATGAAGTAGCGGGTGACGTCCGGGTGCGTGACCGTCAGCGGCCCGCCCGCGGCCAGCTGGCTGGCGAACACCCGCAGCACGGAGCCCTGGCTGCCCAGGACGTTGCCGAACCGCACGCTGACGAAGACCCCGCCGTGGGCGCGCGCGGACATCCCGGCGGTCAGCCGCTCGGTGATCCGCTTGGAGTAGCCCAGGACGCTGGTCGGGTTCGCGGCCTTGTCCGTCGAGATGTTGACGAACCGTTCGACGCCCACCGACACGGCGGCGTCCAGGACGGTCATCGTCCCCCACACGTTGGTCTTCACCGACTCGCCGGGGAAGCGTTCCAGCAGGGGCAGGTGTTTCAGCGCGGCGGCGTGGAAGACCACCTGCGGCCGGTACCGGGCGAACACGGCGTGGACGGCCTCGGCGTCGCGGATGTCGCACAGCACCACCGTCTCGTCGTCGGTGGCCGCCCGGCCGTGGATGGATATCTGGACCGCCCGCAGCGCGGACTCGTCCCGGTCCAGCATGACCAGCTCCTGGGGGCGGTAGGGGTACAGCTGCCGGCACAGCTGCGAGCCGATCGAGCCGCCGGCCCCGGTGACGAGCACCCGCCGGCCGGTGACGTAGCCGGCCACCGAGGCGACGTCGGTCTGGATCCGGTGGCGTCCCAGCAGGTCGGTGATGTCGATGTCGCGGATGTCCTGGACGCCGACCCGCCCGTCGATGAGGTCCGCGACGCGGGGGAGCACCTTGACGGTCAGGCCGGCGTCCTCGGCGAGATCGGTGATCTCCCGTAACAGCGCGGCGTCGGCGCTGGGGATGGCCACCAGCAGGGTGCGGGCGCCGGTCTGGCGGGCGACCGTGGCGATGGCCGCGCGCCCACCGCGCACCCGTACGCCGCCGAGCGCCAGGTTCCAGGTGCCCGGGTCGTCGTCGAGCAGGGCCACCGGGGTGTAGGGGCTGTCCGGGCTGCCCGACATCGACGCCAGCACCCGGTCGGCGCCCTCGCCCGCGCCGAAGACGATGACCGGTTCGCTGCCGGCCCGCTGCCGCCGCCGGCGGCGCTGCCCGGCCAGCCGCCACAGGTACCGGACGCCGAACATCAGGACGAGCCCGACCGCGCCCGCCAGTGGGAGGAGCCCGGCCGGCATCCCCTCGGAACGGCCGAGGGCGACGTCGACGACCACGGCCCCGGCCGTCGTGGTCGCGACCGCGCGGACCAGCGCCAGCACCTCGTCGAAGCCGCCGAAACGGTAGCGGCCCAGATAGAGGTGCCCGGCGGTGCCGGCGAAGTACAGCAGGCAGACCGCGACCGTTGTGATCATCCAGAATTCGCCGTCGGTCAGCGGGGACGAGCTGAAGCGGGCGAGGTAGGCGGCACCGAACCCGGTCACCAGGCAGGCGGCGTCGAGCCCGATCTGCAGCCCGACGTGCCGGCGCAGGCCGCCCCGCAGCAGCCGCTCCCACAGCGGCTGGTTCCACGGCGGCTGGTTCCACGGGGGGCGGCTCCACGGCGGCCGGACGCCCGGCGTCACCGGTGCGGCTCCCGGCTCGCCAACGGCATTCTGTTCGCGCATGACTCCATAGAGTAATAACTACGGATGGTGACTGTACAGATGTACATCGAGTATGTTGGTTGCTCAGAGTGTTGATATGATTACCGGAATACATCTCCGGGGAGGGCTGGTCCGCTGGTGGAACTTCGGGAGTACGTCAGAGCGCTGCGCCGGGGCTGGCCGCTCATCGTGGTCTGCGTCCTGCTCGGTGGCCTGTTCGCGGCGGCCGTCTCGTGGCGCCAGACGCCGGCCTACGCCGCCGTGACGACCATGGTGGTCACGTCGTCGGACACGACCGACAGCGCCGCGGCGGCCTATCAGGGCGGTCTGCTGTCCCAGCAGCGGGTCAAGTCCTACGCCGATCTGGTGGCCAGCGACCGGGTCGCCGCGGCCGTCGTCGACAGGCTGCACCTCGACGAGAGCCCGCAGCGGCTGCGCGGCCGCATCCAGGCGCAGACCGTCCCCGAGACCGTCCTGCTGCGGGCCGTGGTCACCGACACCGACCCCAACCGCGCCCAGCTGATCGCCGACACGGTCGGTGAGGTCTTCTCCCAGGCCATCGCGCAGATCGAGACCCCGTCCCCGGACAAGGCGCCGCTGGTCCGGGTGAGCGTGTGGGAGAAGGCGAAGACGCCGGCCAGGCCGGTATCGCCACGGCCCGTGCGGGCCGTCGCGTTCGGCGTGCTGGCCGGCCTGCTCGCCAGCGTCGCCGCGGCGGTGGTGCGGCAGCGGTTCGACACCAGGGTCGCCACGGCCGCCGACATCACCGCGGCGAGCGGGCTGGCGGTCCTGGGCACGATCGCCTTCGACGCGACCGGCGCCCAGTCTCCCCTGATCGCCGCTCAGGACGGGCACTCGACGAACGCCGAGGCGTTCCGGCAGCTGCGGACCAACCTGCGCTTCGTCGACGTGGACACCCCGCCGCGCACCATCCTGATCTCCAGCTCGATGCCCGACGAGGGCAAGACGACGACGGCCTGTAGCCTGGCGGTCGCCCTCGCGCAGGCCGGCGCCCGGGTGGCGCTGGTCGAGGGCGACCTGCGCAAGCCGTCCTTTGGCGACTGTCTCGGGGTGGAGACGGCGGCCGGCCTGACCTCCGTGCTGATCGGCACCGCCGGCCTCGACGACGTGCTGCTGCCCTGGGGCGACGTCGACGGCCGGCTGTACGTGCTGCCCAGCGGCCCGCTGCCGCCGAACCCCAGCGAACTGCTCGGATCCCGGGGGATGAGCGACCTGCTCGGCGAGCTGTCCGCCCGTTTCGACTTCGTCCTGATCGACACCCCGCCGTTGCTCCCGGTGACCGACGCGGCCGTGCTCGCGGCCCAGGCCGACGGTGCCGTGCTGATCGTGCGGGCCGGCCGGACCCGGCGCGAACAGGCGGTCAGGGCCGTGGACGCGCTGCGGCTGGTCGACGCCCGCATCCTGGGCGCCGTTCTCACCATGGTCCCGGTCAAGGGGCCGGACGCCGTCTACGACGCCTATCACGCCTACGGTGGCTACGCTCCGGCCGACTCGCCCCGGGCCTTCGAGGAGCGTCCGGCGCTCGTCCCGGCCGTGGCCCGTCCCGGTCGCCCGGGTGGCGGCCAGCCGGGAGCCGGCGGTCCGCGGGCCGAACTGAGAATCGCGGCACAGCACCAACCGTACGACGATCTCGCCGGCGGCCGCGACAGCTCCACGGCGAACGCGCGTGGCGACCGTGCCCCGCTGGGTGACCCGTTGCGTGACCCATTGCGAGACCAGCTGCGAGACCCGTATCGGGAGCGGCATCACCGGGCCGGTGGCACGACCGTGGCTCCGGCCGGCATCGGACTGGCCACCGAACGCCCGGCGGGCCTGACCGACGGCGCCCCGGCCGACGGCGCCCCGGCCGACGGCGCCCTGACCGACGGCGCCCCGGCCGACGGCGCCCTGACCGACGGCGCCCTGACCGACGGCGCCCTGACCGACGGCGCCCTGACCGACGGCGCCCTGACCGACGGCGCCCTGACCGACGACGCCCTGGCCGGCAGGCTGGCCGACGGCCGGGCGGACAGCCTGCCGGACGACGCGACGACACCGTTGACGCTCAACGCGCGGCCGGCCGGCTCCCACCGGCGCAAGCGCGGCCGGTGACACCGGCCGCCGTGGGCCGCGGACACGACGGGCCAGGATGCCGCCCACTGGGTGAAACCGACTGGACACCCAATGTTGTGGACACGGAGAGCAATAACACATATACTCTTCGTGTTCATGCGTCAACGGACTTGTCCGGAATCCGGGCAGGGGGAGTGCTTCCATGAGGTTTCGCACGTTCGCAGCCGCACTGCTTATGGGGGGTGGGCTGGCACTGAGCACGGCGGTGGATCCGGCGGCGGCCACATATACCGGCGCGCCCGTAGACCGTCCCGACAGCCCTGGCCCGCTCGGCGTAGCCACGGTCAGCGCACGGTCGGTGGCCGTTGGCGAGTCGGTGCTCTTCGGCGGCGGTGGTTTCGTCCCGGGCGCAACCATCACCGTACGGGTCAACGACGGCACGGCCGGTACGGCAACAGCGGATGACCAGGGCAGCTTCAGCCTGCGGCCGCCGGCCTTCACCGCGCCCGGCGACTACGTCATCACCGGCACCGGCCCGTTCGCGGCTGATCCCGGCCTCGGGCTCCCCGCGGGGCTCGCGCAGGGGCTGCCGGGTGGGTCACCGGAGGGGCTGCCGCAGCGCACGGTGGCCGCGACCGTGACCGTGACCGACCCGTCCGCCGTTCTCTCCACCGGTCTCGCCGCCACCGGGCTCGCCGCCACCGGGCTCGCCGCCACCGGGGATCCATCCGCTGACAGGGACGGCGACCCGCGTGTCGGGGTGGCCGTCGGCGGCTGGGGCAGCCCCGACGGCGGTGCCGGCGGCGAGGACGGCCCCCGCGGTGGCATCGGCGTCGCCTTCGGCGTCAGCGGTATCGGCGGTGACGGTGGTAACAGCGGCGGCGGCGACACGGAAGAGCCCGCGCCCGGTGGCGGCGGTGGCGTGGCCGTCCCGGTGGTGCTGCCCCCCGTGCCCGGTGGCGGCGACCCGGTGGCCGCCGGCCGGGAGCCGGTCCGCCCGGCCGGCCAGGAGTATCCCAGCACCGGGGGGCTGCCCTTCACCGGCGCCGAGACCGGCGCGATGGCGGCGATCGCCGCGGCGCTCGTCGGCGGCGGTGTGATCCTGCGGGTCGCGGCCCGTCGCCGCCGCCCGGGGACGACGCCCGACGAGCTCTGAGGTGAGGCGGGGCCGCCCGGCGCGCGCGGTGCGCCGGGCGGCCCGACGATCGTGTCCTGTCCGCTCGACTGGCTACGATGGGCCATCGGCGCCTGGCCGGCACATCCGGCATCCGCATCGCGCGCCGATGGAACGTCGATGGCGCGTCGTCCGCCGGGCAGGAAGGCTGGAATGAAGTCCGCTGAGATCGCGAGCCGCTGGCTGCGCTATTTTGCCGACCGGGGCCACACGGTCGTCCCGTCGGCCTCCCTCATCGCGGACGACCCCACCCTGCTGCTCGTCAACGCCGGGATGGTCCCGTTCAAGCCGTACTTCCTCGGCGAGGTCGCCCCGCCGTACACCCGGGCCACCAGCGTCCAGAAATGTGTGCGGACCACCGACATCGAGGAGGTCGGCCGTACCACCCGGCACGGCTCCTTCTTCCAGATGTGCGGGAACTTCTCCTTCGGGGACTACTTCAAGGAGACCGTGATCCCGCTGGCCTGGGAGCTGCTGACCACCCCGGTGGCCGACGGCGGCTACGGCCTGGCCGAGGACCGGCTGTGGGTGACGGTGTACCTCGACGACGACGAGGCGGCCGACATCTGGCACTCCAAGGTCGGCGTGCCCGCCGGCCGCATCCAGCGGCTCGGCATGGAGGACAACTTCTGGTCGATGGGCGTGCCGGGCCCGTGCGGGCCCTGCTCGGAGATCAACTACGACCGCGGTCCGGCGTTCGGCGCCGAGGGCGGCCCCGCGGTCAACGGCGAGCGGTACCTGGAGATCTGGAACCTCGTCTTCATGCAGTACATCCGCGGCGAGGGATCCTCGAAGAAGGACTACCCGATCCTCGGCGACCTGCCCTCGAGGAACATCGACACCGGCCTCGGGCTGGAGCGGCTCGCGGCCATCCTGCAGGGCGTCGACAACCTCTACGAGATCGACACCTCGCGGGTGATCCTCGACCGGGCGTCCGCGCTGACCGGCGCCCGCTACGGCGCCGAGCACCGTTCGGACGTCTCCCTGCGGGTGGTCGCCGACCACGTGCGCACCTCGGTGATGCTCATCGGTGACGGGGTGCTGCCCGGCAACGAGGGGCGCGGCTACGTGCTGCGCCGGATGATGCGCCGCGCCATCCGCAACATGCGCCTGCTCGGCGCCCATGACGCGACCATGCACGAGATGGTCGACGCCACCATCGAGGCGATGGGCCCGCAGTATCCGGAGCTTGTCACCGACCGCGTCCGGATCGACTCGGTCGCCACCGCCGAGGAGGCGGCCTTCCTCCAGACGCTGCGCACCGGCACGTCCATCTTCGATCTGGCCGCGAGCGAGACGAAGAAGGCCGGCGCCAGCGTCATCCCCGGCGAGCGGGTGTTCCAGCTGCACGACACCTACGGCTTCCCGGTCGACCTCACCCTGGAGATGGCGGCCGAGACGGGCCTGACCGTCGACGAGGAGGGCTTCCGCCGGCTCATGGCCGAGCAGCGGCAGCGCGCCAAGGCCGACGCCCGCGCGAAGAAGACCGGCCACGTCGACACCTCGGCGTACCGGGACGTGCTGGCGGCGGCCGGCCCGTCGGTGTTCACCGGATACGGCAGCGGCGCCGAGGAGGCGCGCGTACGGGGGCTGCTGGTCGGCGGCGCGGCGGCCCGCGAGGCCGCGCAGGGTGACGACGTCGAGATCGTGCTCGACCGGACGCCGTTCTACGCCGAAGGCGGTGGGCAGCTCGCCGACGCCGGTGTCATCCGGCTCGCCGACGGCACCGAGATCGAGATCCTCGACGTGCAGAAGCCGCTGCCCGACCTGATCGTCCACCGTGGCCGGGTGCGCACGGGGGGAGTCACTCTCGGCGCGGACGTCCAGGCGGAGATCGACCCGGCCCGGCGGGTGGCGATCTCGCGTTCCCACAGCGCCACCCACCTCACCCACCAGGCCCTGCGGGACGCCCTCGGCCCGACCGCCGCGCAGGCCGGCTCGGAGAACTCCCCCGGCCGGTTCCGCTTCGACTTCTCCTCGGTGGCCGCGGTACCGCCCTCGGTGCTCGCCGATGTGGAGGAGACCATCAACCAGGTGCTGACCGAGGACCTCGACGTCCGCGCCGAGGTCATGGACATCGACCAGGCGCGCCGGACCGGCGCGATCGCCATGTTCGGCGAGAAGTACGGCGAGCGGGTCCGGGTCGTCTCCATCGGGGACTACTCCCGCGAGCTCTGCGGCGGCACGCATGTCCGCCGCTCCGGTCAGCTCGGCCTGGTCAAGCTGCTGGGGGAGGCCTCGGTCGGGGCCGGGGTGCGGCGGGTGGAGGCCCTCGTCGGCCTGGACGCCTACCGCTACCTGGCCCGGGAGGCCGTGCTCGTCTCACAGGTCACCGAGGTGCTCAAGGCCCCGCGGGCGGACGTGCCCGAGCGGCTGTCCCAGGTGCTCGGCCGGCTGCGGGAGGCCGAGAAGGAGCTGGAGAAGCTGCGGGCCGCGCAGGTGCTGGCCATCGCGGGCGATCTCGCCCGGGCGGCCGAGGACGTCGGCGGGACCGCGCTGGTCACCCACCGGGCGCCTGACGGCACCGGCGCGGACGACCTGCGCAAGCTCGTCGTCGACATCCGTGGCCGGGTGCCGGCGGACCGCCCGGCCGTCGTCGCGGCCGCGGCCGCGGCCGGTGGGCGCCCGGTCATCGTGGTGGCCACCAACGGCCCGGCGCGGGAACGCGGGATCCGGGCCGGGGAGCTCGTCCGCGGCGCCGCGAAGATCCTCGGTGGTGGCGGCGGCGGCAAGGACGACCTCGCCCAGGGCGGCGGCAGCAGCCCGGACGCCATCGCGGACGCGCTGGCCGGCGTCCGGCAGGCGGTGGCCCAGCGGCAGGCGGTTGTCAACGGCTGACACGGCCCCGCGGAGTGGGTGATTCGTCCCTTCCGAGGTGAACGTCACAGCCGGAAACTCGGATCGGGTCTCCTTCGTTCTTCAGGGTGCAACAACTAGTTACTGCACGTGATGGCCCCGCCAGTGGCAGGGCCATCACCGACAGGGCTTGGACTGGCGGTCGGGTGCGGGCGGGCGCCGCCCACGGGCTGGCTTCGACAGGGGCGCGGCCCTCTTCGGCGACCCCTTCGAAGCCGTTCCATCGCGACAGCCCTGTCCGGTGCCGACCCGACCCCGAGGAGCGTCGCGTGACCGTCTCAGACATCCCGTCGTCACCATCTGCATCATCGTCATCACAGCACAGCCATTCGCCGCCCGGTGCGCCGGAAGGCGCCGGGCACGGCCGGGCCCGCCGGCGCCCGCTCGTGCCCGCTACCTTCCGGCCCGACCTGCAGGCGTCGCTGGTGGTGTTCCTGGTCGCGATGCCGCTGTCGCTGGGCATCGCGGTCGCCTCGGGCGCGCCGGTCGCCGCCGGCCTCATCGCCGCCGTGGTCGGCGGCATCGTCGCCGGCCTGCTCGGCGGCGCGCCGTTGCAGGTCAGCGGTCCCGCGGCGGGGCTGACGGTCATCGTCGCGGGCCTGGTGTCCAGCTACGGCTGGCAGGTCACCTGCGCGATAACCGCCGCCGCGGGCGTGGTGCAGATCCTGTTCGCGGTCAGCCGCGTCGCCCGCGCGGCGGTCGCGGTCTCACCCGCGATCGTGCACGGCATGCTCGGCGGCATCGGGCTGACCATCGTCTTCGGGCAGCTGCATGTCGTGCTCGGCGGCGAACCGGAAAGCCACGCCCTGGACAACATCGCGACGCTGCCCGGTCAGATCATCGACAACCACAACGCCGCGACGCTGATCGGTGTCGTGACGATGGCGATCATCCTGCTGTGGCCCCGGTTGTCCAAGGTGCTGCCCAGGCAGGTGCGGGCGATTCCCGCGCCGCTGGCCGCGGTCACCGTCGGGACCGCCGTCGCCGCCGCGTTCCACCTCGACCTGCCCCGGGTCGACCTGCCCGGCTCGATCCTCGGCTCGCTGTCGCTGCCGCGGTTCCCGGACGCCGCCTGGGGCGGGATCATAGTCGGCGTCCTCGCCGTCGCCGTCGTCGCGAGCGTCGAATCCCTGCTGTCGGCGGTCGCGGTGGAGAAGCTCCCCGGCGCGCGCCGTCCCGGACAGCGCCCGATCAGCCTCAACCGTGAGCTGTTCGGCCAGGGATCGGCCAACATCCTCTCGGGCCTCGCCGGCGGACTGCCGGTCACCGGTGTCATCGTCCGTAGTTCCACCAACGTCGCCGCCGGGGCGAGGACGCGGGCGTCGGCCGTCCTGCACGGCGTGTGGGTGCTGCTGTTCGCGGTGTTCCTCGGCGGGGTGGTCGAGTGGATTCCCCTGGCGGCCCTGGCCGGGCTGCTGGTGGTCGTGGGGATCCGGCTGGTCGACATCTCCCATCTGCGCCATGTGCGCCGGCACGGCGAGCTGCCCGTGTACGTCGTCACCCTGGTCGGTGTCGTCGCTCTCGACCTGCTGCAGGGCGTCGCGCTCGGCCTGGTCACCGCGCTCGGCCTGATCCTGCGCCGGGTGCTGTGGTCCAACATCCACCTGGTCCGCTCCGGCGAGCTGTGGCAGGTGGAGGTCGAGGGGACCCTGAGCTTCGTCTCCCTGTCCCGGCTGTCCCGGATCCTCGGCCGGATCCCCCCGGGCGCGCCCGTGCTGATCGAGCTCGTGGTGGACTATCTCGACCACGCGGCGTTCGAGCATCTGCACTCCTGGTGCACCGACCACGAGCGGAGCGGGGGGAGCGTGACGGTCGACGAGATCGGTCACGCCTGGTTCCGGCCCGCCCAGGACGCTCCGGCCGGCCGGCGCCGCACCGTCGTCCCGCACCTGCCCCGCTGGTTCGCCCCCTGGTCGCAGTGGCAGGAGCTGGCCGCCGCGCACACCGGCTCCCAGGATGTCGGCTCCCAGGATGCCGGCTCCCGTGACACCGGCCCGCGGGACGCCGGCATCCAGAGCGGTCATCAGGCCGATGCCTCCCCGGCGGCCGGTCCCGTGCGGACGGCCGGAACAGGTACCGACGGCCGCGGGCTCGCGGCTGGTCACGCGCATCCCGTCAGCACGATGCTCGTCGGCGTGGCCGAGTTCCACCGCCGGGCCGCCCCGCTGCTGCGTGACACCCTCGGCGGGCTCGCCGAGGCGCAGCGCCCCAGCGCGTTGTTCCTGACGTGCGCCGACTCCCGGGTGGTGCCAAACATCATCACCAGTAGCGGCCCCGGTGATCTCTTCACTATCCGTAACGTCGGTAATCTCGTCCCGCCTGGCGCCTCCGAGCCGAGCGCCAGCATCGCGCCGGGCAGCGACCTGTCCGTGACGGCCGCGCTGGACTACGCCGTCAGCGTCCTGAAGGTTCCCTCGATCGTGGTGTGCGGGCATTCCGGGTGCGGCGCGATGCACGCACTGCTCTCCGGCGACCTCGACGACGAGCCGGACTCCGCGCTGGCGGGGTGGCTGACCCATGCCCGCGGGGCGCTGGCGCGCATGCCGCTGCCGGGTACGGAGGGACTGTCCCCGCTGGAGCAGCTGGGCCGGGCGAACGTCGTCCAGCAGCTGGAGCACCTGCGCGCCCATCCCGCCGTACGGGACGCCCTGGAGCAGGGCCGGCTGCAGCTCGTCGGCCTCTACTTCGACATCTCCGTCGCGTACACCTGGGTGCTCGACGAGGAGTCGGGCTACTTCGTCGACCCCTCGGAGGTGCTGACCGTGGTCGCGCCGCATCGCCGCCGGGCCTCCCGCCGCTGGGACGCGCCGGCCTCGGCGGCCTCGACCGGCCCGACGACCGGCCCGTCCACGGCGCATCCGCCGTCGGCGCCGCACACCCGAGGGCCCGGAAAAACGCTCCTCGACGGCCATCGCGGCCGTCGCCGCCGTGGCACCCCGGCCTGAACGGTGAAATCGAGGTAAAGCACGGTGACATCGAGGTAAGACATACGGCCTTCCGCGGGAAGGCCGCGGTCGGCCGGTGGGCCTTCTTCCGCGGGAAGGCCGCCGGCCGACCGGGCCCTTGTACCGGTTTCGTGCGGGCCGTCGACCCTGACGAACGTCCCGGCCCGTAATCGATACTGGATGGTATGCGTATTGTGGTGTTCGGCAGCGGAGCGATAGGAACGCTGCACGCCTGGGCGCTGTCACGGGCCGGGCATGACGTGAGCATGCTGGTCCGTCCGGAACAGCTGGCCCGCTGGTCCGACGGGATCAGCCTGCGAATTCTCGATGTGCGGGGCAGACGTCGCCGGGAGGTCGTCGAAGGCTTCCGCCCGCGCGTCGTCACCGAGCTGCGCCCCGCGGACGGAACCGACCTGGTCGTGCTCGCCGTCCGGCACACCCAGACCCCGGACGTCCTGCCGGAGCTGGCGCGCAGCCTCGGCTCCGCCACCGTGCTGTTCCTGAACAACAACTGGCGCGGCCTTGACCTGATAGACGCCCACCTGGGCAAGGACCAGTACGTGCTGGGCGCGCCACGCGGTGGCGGCGGCATCATCGACAACATCCTCGACGGTGCGCTCGAGGGCGGGATCATGCTCGGGTCGAGCGTGTCCGGGCACGCGCTGTACGGCCCGGCGACCGACACCGCCGAGCAGAACCTGGGCCGTCTCGTGGCGCTGTTCGCCGAGGCCGGTTTCCGGCCGGAAATCCATCCCAACATGGAACACTGGCTGTGGGTGCATTTCGCGAGCACCGCCGCGTGGATATGCGGTGCCGCCCGCGCCCGCGGTTTCGAGCCGTTCACCCGGAGCAACCGGGCGGTTTATGACGCGCTGCACGCCGGCCGCGAGGCCATGCAGATCTGCGCGGTGCGCGGCGCCGACGTGCGTATCGCGCAGGATGCGCGGCCGTTCCTGCTGCCGCCGTCCACCGTCACCCCGGCGGTCCGGCTTATGCTCCGTGGCGAACTGCTCCAGCGCGTTTCGGTGAATCACGGCCGGTACGCTCCGGTGGACCTCTACGAGATCTATGACGATCTCGTACGCACGGGGGAGCGGCTCGATATCCCCATACCCTGTCTGTTGTCCTACCGCGCCGACGTGGAACGGATGGTGGAACTCGCCCCCAGCCTGTGACCGGCACACCCACCGCTCATCGGAACCGGTTGGCGACGAGGGCGGCGACCGGGGGGATGAGCGCGGCGACGAGCATCATCGCCAGCGCCGCGGGCACCGACACCAGCCGGACCACACTGCCGGCGAGCACGAACAGCGTGACGCAGACGGCCATCATCGCCAGATACCGACGGCGGGCCCCTCGTTCC
>NZ_CAKKTL010000122.1:0-15236 GCF_920664355.1 Protofrankia sp. CiP1_Cm_nod2 | reverse complement strand
GGCGAAGGGGCACCGCGGAATCCGGCGGGGGCAACGCTGTCGGTCGTCCGGCGCCCCCGGCGGCCCGGATGCCTACAGTGGCTCGTTGGGGTGTTTGCGGATCTGCTGTACGTGCCGCTTGGTCCGCAGGAAGGCCAGCCCGCGGACGATCATCCGGCGGGTGTCGGCCGGGTCGATGACGTCGTCGACATGGCCGCGCTCGGCGGCGGCATAGGGATGCAGCAGCGCGTCGCTGTACTTCTTCGTGAGTTCCGCGCGCAACCGGTCGGGGTTCTCCGCCGCCGCCAGCTCCTTGCGGAATATGATGTTCGCGGCCCCGTCCGCGCCCATGACCGCGGTCTGGTTGACCGGCCACGCGAACGAGAGGTCGGATCCGATCGACTTGGAGTCCATGACGATGTAGGCGCCGCCGAACGCCTTGCGAAGAATAACCTGGATCCGCGGCACAGTCGCCTCGCAGTAGGCGTACAACAGCTTGGCGCCCCGGCGGATGATGGCATTGTGTTCCTGCTCGACCCCGGGCAGGAAGCCAGGTACGTCAACCAGCGTGACCAGCGGGATATTGTAGGCGTCACACATGCGGACGAATCTCGCCGCTTTCTCCGAGGCGTCGATGTCGAGCACACCGGCCAGCACCATCGGCTGGTTTCCCACTATCCCGACGACCCGCCCGTCGAAACGGGCCAGGACGCACACGATGTTGCGGGCCCAGTGCGACTGCACCTCCAGGTACTCGCCGTCGTCCACGATCTCCTCGATGACGTCCCGGATGTCGTACGGCGTCCGCTCGTTCGGCGGCACGATCCGCAGCAGCTCCGGACAGCGGCGGTCGGGGTCGTCGGACGGCTCGACCGCCGGCGGCGCCTCGTTGTTGTTCGACGGCAGGAAGGAGAGCAGGTAGCGGACCTCGTCCAGGCAGGTCTCCTCGTCGTCGGCGAGGAAGCTCGCCACGCCGGTGCGCTCGGCGTGGACCTGCGCTCCGCCGAGCTCGGCCTGGGAGACGTCCTCGCCGGTGACCGAGCGCACGACGTCCGGCCCGGTGATGAACATGTTCGCGGTGTCGCGGGTCATGAAGACGAAGTCCGTCAGCGCCGGGGAGTACACCGCGCCGCCGGCGCAGGACCCGAGAACGGCGCTGATCTGGGGGACGACCCCGGAAAGGCGGACGTTACGCGCGAAAAGCCCACCGAAACCGGCGAGCGCCGCGACGCCCTCCTGAATGCGCGCGCCACCGCCGTCGTTGAGGCCGATGACCGGCGCGCCGATCGACTCGGCCAGGTCCAGCACCTGGTGGATCTTGGCCGCGAACGTCTCACCGAGCGCGCCGCCGCGGACCCGGGCGTCATGCGCGAAAACGACCACGCTGCGGCCGTCCACCGTGCCGAACCCGGTGACCACCCCGTCGCCGGACGGGTGGGAACGCTCCATTCCGAAACCGGTGGCCCGGTGCTGGGCGAAAAGGTCGAGTTCGGTGAAGGAACCCACGTCCAGCAGGTGTTCGATGCGTTCGCGGGCGGTGAGTTTGCCCCGGGCGTGATGCCGCCGGGTGGCTTCCGGGTCATCTCCCTGCTCGGCGAGCAGCCGCCGCCGGGCCAGGAGCGCGGTGTGCTGCTCGAGGGTCAGCGGCTCGCTTTCCCGGGCCGCCTCCGACGCGGCCCCGCCGGCATCCTGGGAGATCGGCCGCCGGTTGCCCTGGCCGGGGATGAGCTGGTTGGGAAGAAGCCAGTAGGCCGCGGGTTCGACGGTGCTTTCCTCGCCGTCCGAACTGTTGCGCAGGACTGAAACCACCAGCGATCCCTCCTCCTGGTAACCCGGTGGCCCGGGCCTCCCGACACCGCGGAAGAAACGTGACCTCGCGGCCTTCCGATCTTCCCGGGTGGCCGCTGTACCGAGTTTGGACGATCGCACTGGGAAAAATTCTTGAGGGATCCTTGAATCGAGCTGACATGCCTCCACGGGTGATATTGATCACAAGCGTGGGTATCAGCCGCGGCGGTACGGCCATGATTGGCCCGTCACATGGAACCGTATTCGTACGGAGCGTACACGACGACAGCCTGGAATGTCGCCGGCCCGACAGCGGTCATATCGCGTAAATTGCTGCCCGAAAACACCGCGGCCATTACCGGCGGCCTTGGGCCTGGGGCCTGGGGCCTGGGGCCCGACGGCATCCTCACGAACGACAGCACACGCCGATGGGCGCCGGCCACCGAAGAAAATCGGCGCGAGTCTGTCACTGTGTGCGCTGGGGCGGCCAGAAAGCGTACAGACAACAGACCCGCGCCGATCGTGGCCTGCGTGCGTGGTTACGGACGGGGCTCGCGCTCCTCGACCGACGCTCCCGGCACCGTCCTCATGGACGTACCAGAACGGCGCCCGGCTCGGACGCGGTGAGCGTGACCCTGCCCGACCAGGTCAGCGACCCGGGCGCGGGCAGCCCGTCGGCATCCAGCATGATCGCCCGTTCGACGCCGGTGACCGTCACCGTCGAGCCCGGGTCGGCCACCCCGGCCGGGGCCCGCAGCACCTCGAGCGTGGCGATGTCGGCGAGCTTCGTGCCCGGGGGCAGCTCCACCGCGGTGGCGGCCGCGCCGTCCCGCTGCAGGGACCAGCCGGGGATCATGTGGTCGGACCGGTAGAGGACGTCCGGGTCACCCGCGAGCCGGACCCCGACCGTGGTGCCGGCCCAGGCCAGGCCCGGCACGGCCGAGGCAACCGGGACGACCGGGGCGGACGTGGTCTTGCGGATCACGACGTACAGATAGTTCCGCAGGTCGGACAGTGCAGGTGTGTACGCGGACGCCACCGGCTCGATCTTCTCCTCGCGGCGCGCCTCGGCCGCAGACACCTGGTAGGTCCACCCCGCGGTGTCCATCATCCGCTCCCGCGCCTCGCCCGCGGCGAGCTCCTGATCGGCGGCGAGGAGGAACCGCATGCCACCGGTGCCGGCGCTGGGGCCGGCGACCGTGTCGCACACCATGTTGTTGCCCGTACACGTCCGCAGCACGGGATGGCCGTCCTCGTAGCGGCCGGTGAACGGCAGCGTCGCGTGGTCGGGGCCCTGGTAGACCGCCGACCCCGGCACCACGGACCCGGCCGCGTCGAGCTCGGCCCGGTACACCCACTCGATGTCGGTCTGGCGTCCCCAGCGTGCCTGGAGGTACCCGGGATCGTTGCCGGTGCCGCCGTCCTCGTTGCTGAACATGACGCTGTACTCCAGCACCGTGTGGCCCGGCCGGCCGGCCGCTGGCGCCTGGGTGTGCCAGGCGAGCAGCGGGGTGTCGGTGTGGTTGTTCTGGAAGAGCCCGCCGTACTCAGGAAGCGACCGTCCGTAGAGGATCGGGGCGTACGCAAGCGGATCCGGGCCGCCGGACGCCCTGGGCGCCACCACCGATACCGACAGTTCATCGATCACCACCGTCCGCGCGCCAGCGCTGGAGGCCCGCTCGTCCAGGGTGATCTCGAGAGTGTGGACGCCGGCACGCAGCCGCCCGAGCTGGACCCTTCTGGTGATCGGATGTGCGGCGGGCACGACGAGGTCGGTCGCGAGCACGCCGTCCACCGTGATCGCGAGCACCGCGGACTCCGCGCCCGGGACCGCCCAGTCGGCCCCGGGGGCCCCGGCGGTGACCTCCGCCACCCCCTCGCCGTCACGTCGCGCCTGGACGGCCAACGAGTACGGGGAGCTCCCGCGCGCCAGCGTGACCGGCACCTCCGCGACGGCATCGGGACCGGCATCGGAACCGGCATCGAGAGCATGGCCGGCCCGGGCAGCGGCCTCGCCGGTGCCAGCCCCCGCGGCGGCGCCGGCCGCCCTCACGGCCGTGGTCCGCGGGTAGCGACCAGCGGCGCCGGCATCCAGACCACCGGCGCCGGCGCCGGCACCGGAGCTCACCGCGACAGCGTCGCCGCCGGCCACGACGGTGCCGGCGGCCTGGGCGGCCCGAGTGATGTGGGCGGCCTGGACAGCCCCGTCGGCCCCGCCGGTGACGTCACTCCCCGGCGTATCCGCGATCAGGACGACGACGAGCAGCGCGAGAACGGCTCGTGCCCACCACGTCCGCGCCACCGTCGTCACCGTTCCCGCCGTCGTCACCGTGTCACCGCTGCTCAGCCACCTTCACCGCTGTCGGCCACCATTCCGCCCCGCTCATGTCGCCCCCCGCTCGCGCCGCCCCCGGTCGCGCCGCCACTGCTCAGGTCATCACTGTCCGAGGCGCCACCGCCCAGATCGCCGCTGTTCAGATCATCACTGTTCGGGGCGTAGCGGCACGAACACAGCCGGCCCGGCGGGGACGTCCGCCGCCGCGACGTCCACCAGCCGGACCGCTTCGGCCTCGCCGAGAGCGGCCAGCCGCCACGCCGGGGCCGCCACGACCGCCCCGTACAGGCAGGCGCAGGAACCTCTGAACGCCACCGTCTCGTCCACGGCACGCTCCCGGGCGTCAGCGCCGGCGTCGCCAGCGGCGCCGGCCTGGGCCGCCGCGGCGTCGGCGGCGTGCGCGAAAGCGGTCCGGATGTCGGCGAGCGGGTCGCGGACATCCGCGGACAACGCCGCGCCGTCAGGGGGGACCCGGAAGAACACGCGCACGGTCCGCAGGTCCCGGAGCAGGTCGAGGGCCTGCTCCGGCGTCCGGTAGCCCGGGAAGCTGACGACCGCGTAGGTGTCGGGGTAGACGTCCGTGTGGGCGTCCGTGTGGGCGTCGGGGTGGGCGTCCGTATGGGCGTTGAGGTGGCTGCCGGGCCACTCGGCCCGCCGGGCCGCGGTGGCCAGCCGTGTCCGCGCCGCCGTCAGGTAGCCCGCCACCGTCTCCCGCTGTCCCAGGCCCACCAGGACGGCGGCCGCGGGCATCTCCTCGACCCGAGTGGGGACCGCGATCGCGGCGGGGACGGGAACCGGGCCCGCGACCATGCCCGGGCCGGTGGTGGCAGCGTCAGGACCGGTGCCGGCGGCAGGACCGGTGCCGGCGGCAGGGGAACCCGACAGCGCGTAGGCCGGCCTGGCGACCGGATCCACCCGTCGCCCCACCGCGGGTACCGCCGTCCGCGGCTGGTCGAACCTCTCAAGATCGCGTCCGCCGGCCGGGCCGCGCGCCAGGGCTGCGATCGTGCTCACCCCGATCACCGAAACCACGCCCAGCGCCGTCATCCGCATGCTCCGTTCGATGACGGGGTGGCCGCAAAGACCCCACCGGACCGCGCCGCCACCAGTCGCGGCGGTGCTGGCCGGGCCACCGGCGGTAGCGGTGCTGGCCAGGCCACCGGCGGTAGCGGTGCTGGCCGGGCCACCGGCGGTAGCGGTGCTGGCCAGGCCGGCAGCCACGGCCGTGTCCCGCGGCTCGACGGTCCCGCGCCGCGCCGTGCCTCTCCCGGCCGCCACGACGGCTCGGCTTGCGGTAGCGTTACCGATCGGGTCACATTCATCACCGTACGGCGTAACCCTGTCCCTGCGCGACCTGGCGGACGCGTTGTCATGCCCACCGCCGCCGGCCGGATCATCCGTGCGTGCGCCCGGCACGGCCAGGCCGCCCGGCAGCCCCTGGACGCCCGGGGCGGCGGTTCGCAGACGCGAGGCCCGGGCGGTGAACCCGCTCAGGATCCGGCCCGCGACCGGCAACAGACGTTCGTCCAGATGGTCGAGGCCAACGAGCACACGCCATGCCGCGCCCACGGCGGCCCGTCCCGCCCGCGGTCTCCCCAGCCGGCCCACATCATGATCGACAGAGTGACGCCAGCCGCGAACCCACAGCTTTCCCGTCCGGCCCGCTGCCCCGGTCTGCTCCTCAGCCCCGGCATCAGCATCAGCCCCGGCATCAGCATCAGCCCCGGCCCTGGCATCAGCCCCGGCCTCAGCCCCGGCCCCGGCATCAGCCCCGGTCCCGGTCCGGACCCCGGTGAACCGGGCCCTGGCGAACCGGTGCCACACCGCCCGGAACACAGCCGGCGGACGACCGGTGGCGGTCACGACTGCCGCCGAAGAACGGCAACCGCCTCCGCGAGATCAGGTGGGTCGGGGCTGGTGAACGTCACCCACCGCCTGTCCGCGGGATGGGCGAAGGACAGCTGGGCGGCGTGCAGCCACTGCCGGGCCAGCCCGAGCCGGCCGGCGAGGACCGGATCAGCGCCGTAGGCGAGATCGCCGACGCAGGGATGCCGCAGCGCCGACATGTGCACCCGGATCTGATGGGTCCGCCCGGTCTCCAGGCGCACCGAGAGCAGCGACGCGGCCCGGAACGCCTCTTCGGTGTCATAGTGGGTGACGCTGGGCTTCCCACCCGCTACCACGGCGAACAGGCCGGGCTTACGCGGATGCCGGTCGATCGGCGCGTCCACCGTGCCGCTGGACGGGTCGGGATGCCCCTGCACCAGAGCACGGTAGATCTTCTCGACCTCGCGGTCCCGGAAAGCCCGCTTCAACACGGTGTAGGCGCGCTCACTTTTCGCGATGACCATGATGCCCGTCGTGCCGACGTCGAGACGGTGGACAACGCCCTGGCGTTCCGCGGCACCGCTGGTCGCGACGCGGTAGCCCGCGGCGGCGAGGCCACCGATCACGGTCGGGCCGGTGAAGCCCGGCGCGGGGTGGGCGGCCACCCCGACCGGCTTGCCGACCACCACGATGTCGTCGTCATCATGGATCACCTGCAGGCCGGGCACCGGCTCGGCCGCCACCCGGACCGGGTTCGGCGGGGGCGGCAGGCACACCTCCAGCCACGCCCCGGCGCCGACCCGGTCGGAGCGGCCGCGTACGGCCCCGTCCACGCTGGCCTGGCCGTCGTCGACAAGCTGGGCCGCGGCCGTCCGGGACAGCCCGAACATCCGCGCGATCGCCGCGTCCAGGCGCAGGCCGTCCAGCCCGTCGGGAACCGGGAGCGCACGCCTGTCCCGCACACCGCCCCCTGCCACGGCTACCTGGCCGGCTTCGCCGCCGGCCGCGTCACCGGCTTCGTTACCGGCTTCGTTACCGGCCGTATCGCCGGTTTCGTTACTGTCCATCGCGGTCGTCGATGTCCGTCGCGGGCCGGCCGTCGGGGCCCGCCGGCCCGTCCGGATTCGGCTGGCCGTCCCGCGGGGCGGGCTGGCCGTCCAGAGCGGTACCGAGGGCCGCCAGGATGACCGCGACCACCCCACCGATCACGATCGCCGAGTCGGCGATGTTGAACACCGGCCAGTTGTGCAGGTGGATCCAGTCCACGACATGCCCGCGCAGCGGCGCCGGCGCGCGGAAGATCCGGTCGCTGAGGTTGCCCAGGGCCCCGCCGAGCAGCAGACCGAGCACGACCGCCCACGACAGCGACGTCAGCGTCCGGGCGGTGCGAACAATGATCACGACAACCACCAGGGCGACGATGCTGAACAGCACGGTCGCGCCACCAGCGATACTGAACGCGGCCCCGGGGTTACGCGTCAGCCGTAGGTCGAGTACGCCGGGAAGCAGCTCGATCGGTGCCCGGTCCGACAGGCTCGCCACAGCGGCGATCTTCGTGACCACGTCGATGGCGAGGATCACAAGACCGGCACCGGCCACCGTGGCCACCGCGCGTGGCGACCGGCACACCCGATACGGCTCGCCGCCGGTACGGCTCCCGCTGATGTGACTCTCCTCATGGGCCGACGACACGTCGAAATCCGGACCAGCGGGATCATCCAGGTCCGGGATGGACTTCCCGTTTTCCACCTCGGCCGTCACATCCCACCGGTCCCGCCCGTGGACGCCCTCTCCCACACCTGCCCCACTCTACGGGCAGCGCCTTCATGCCCGGAACGCACCATGACCGTCACCCTCGCGCCACCCCCCGCGCACCTGCCGTGGACGGAGAACCTGGCCGTAGCCGGCCGTAGGTAGAAACCGTCATCCCCACAGCGGTTTTCACCTACGGGCCGGCGGCCGGGCCAGGCGGCCACCCGGACCGGCCGAGGTGGTCGGCCCGGGATCCCGGCTCCGGATGCCAGGGGCCCACCGAATGCTCCGTCCCGTCCACTACGCTTGACACAGCGGACGGCGTTGACGGGACGAGTAGCGGCGGGCGCAGCCAGGGACGACCGGCCTCAGGACGGCGTCCAGCGAGCCGGGGACGGTGTGAGCCCGGCGGCCAGCGCGCTGCGAAGATCACCCCTGAGCCGCCGGGAGAACAGGGCCCGCGCCCCCAGTAGATCCGGTACCGCGCGCGACGAGTGGTCTGTCCGGGCCGCCACACCGGCGTCCCGGGAGGCAAGGAGGGTGGTACCGCGGTGCCACCGCGCCCCGGCGAACGCCGGGTGCCGTGGGGTGTCGTCCCTCCGTTGGAGCCCGAAACCGACGGAGATCTGACGGAGACCCGCCCATGCCGAACCAGCCCACCGAGCCAGACCAGCCTGCCGCGCCGGACCAGCCTGCCGCGTACACCCCGTCCCCCCAGCTCACCGGGCAGGCCCCGGCCGCCCGGCCGGCCGGGCAGGCCCGGCCGGCGCCGGTGTTCCCGCCGCTGTCGACCCAGGTCGACCTGCCCGCCCTCGAGCGCGACATGCTCCAGCGCTGGAAGGACCTGAAGGTCTTCCAGCGTTCCCTGGACGCGACCGCCAACGGCCCGCAGTGGGTCTTCTACGAGGGCCCTCCGACCGCCAACGGCAGGCCGGGCGCCCATCACGTCGAGGCGCGCGTGTTCAAGGACCTCTTCCCCCGCTTCCGCACGATGCGCGGCTTCCATGTCCCGCGCCGCGCCGGCTGGGACTGTCACGGCCTGCCCGTCGAGCTCGCCGTGGAGAAGGAGCTGGGCTTCACCAGCAAGAGCGACATCGAGGACTTCGGCATCGCCGAGTTCAACGCCCGCTGCCGCGAGTCGGTGCTGCGCCACGTCGCCGACTTCTCCCGGATGACCGAGCGGATGGCCTACTGGTGCGATCTGGACAACGCCTACCGCACCATGGACACCTCCTACATCGAGAGCGTCTGGTGGTCCCTCAGGCAGATCTTCGACAGGGGGCTGCTCGTCGAGGACCACCGGGTCACCCCGTACTGCCCGCGTGACGAGACACCCCTGTCCGACCACGAGGTCTCCCAGGGGTACGAGGACGTGGTCGACCCGTCGGTGTACGTCCGGTTCCCGGTGACGTCCGGACCGCTCGCCGAGGCGGGGGTGAGCCTGCTGGTCTGGACGACCACCCCGTGGACGCTGGTGTCGAACACCGCGGTCGCCGTGCACCCGGACGTCACCTACGTGGTCGCCCGGACCTCCGCCGGTGGCCGTGCGGACGAGCTGGTGCTGGTGGCCGAGCCGCTGCTCGCCGCCGCGGTGGGCCCGGACGCCGAGGTCATCCGGACGCTGCGCGGCGCGCAGCTGGCGGGGGTGGCCTACGCCCGCCCGTTCGAGCTGCTGCCGGCGGCGGACTTCGCCACCCCGGCCGCGGCCACCGGCCACGCCGCCAGCCAGACCACCGGCCACGCCGCCAGCCAGACCGCCAGCCAGACCGCCGGCCAGGTCACCGCTCAGACCGCCGGTCAGACCACCGGCCAGGTCACAACGGCGGCCGCGCACTCGGTGGTCCTCGCCGACTACGTCACCACGACCGACGGCACCGGGCTGGTCCACCAGGCCCCGGCCTTCGGCGCCGAGGACCTTGCCGTCGCCCGCGCCCACGGGCTGCCGGTGGTCAACCCGGTGGGCCGCGACGGCCGGTTCGTCACCGGCGTCCCGCTGGTCGGCGGGCTGTTCTTCAAGGACGCGGACGCGCCCCTCGTCGACGACCTGCGCGCCCGCGGGGTGCTGTGGCGGGCCGAGGACTACACCCACAGCTACCCGCACTGCTGGCGCTGCCACACCCCGCTGATCTACTACCCGCTGCCGTCCTGGTACATCCGGACGACTGCGGTCGCCGACCGGCTGCTGGCGGAGAACGAGCGCACCGACTGGCACCCCTCACGGATCAAGAACGGCCGTTACGGGGAGTGGCTGCGAGGGAACGTCGACTGGGCGCTGTCGCGCAACCGCTACTGGGGCACGCCGCTGCCGATCTGGCGCTGCACCGCCGACCCGGCGCATCTGACCTGTGTCGGGTCGCTGCTGGAGCTGTCCTCGCTGGCCGGACGTGACCTGTCCGGGCTCGACCCGCACCGGCCGTTCGTCGACGAGGTCACGATCGCCTGCCCGGCCTGCTCGGCGGTGGCCCGCCGGGTCCCGGACGTGATCGACGTCTGGTACGACAGCGGGGCGATGCCGTTCGCCCAGTGGGGCGCGCCGCACCGCAGCCGCGAGGAGTTCGCGGCCCAGTACCCGGCGCAGTACATCTGCGAGGCCATCGACCAGACCCGCGGCTGGTTCTACACCCTGATGGCCATCGGGACGCTGGTGTTCGACCGCTCGTCGTACGAGACCGTGCTCTGCCTCGGCCTCCTCCTCGACGCCGAGGGCCGCAAGATGAGCAAGCATCTGGGCAACGTCCTCGACCCGTTCGAGCTGTTCGAGCGGCACGGCGCGGACGCGGTGCGCTGGCTGATGCTCGCGGCGGGCTCGCCGTGGTCGGACCGCCGGGTCGGCCACGAGGCGCTGGAGGACATCGTCCGCAAGGTGCTGCTGACCTACTGGAACACCGCGTCGTTCTTCGTCCTGTACGCGAACGCCGCGGGCTGGGCGCCGGGGCGTACGCCCGCCGCCGAACCGCAGGCCCGCCCGGTGCTCGACCGGTGGGCGCTCTCCGAGCTGCACGCCACGATCACCGAGGTCACCGAGGCGCTGGACGGGTTCGACTCGCTGCGCGCCGGGCGCCGCCTGGCCCGCTTCATCGACGACCTGTCCAACTGGTACGTGCGCCGCTCCCGGCGGCGGTTCTGGGAGGCCGACCCGGACGCCCTGGAGACCCTCTACACCTGCCTGGACGGCCTGACCCGGCTGCTGGCCCCCTTCATCCCGTTCCTCACCGACACGCTGTGGTCGAAGCTGGCCGCCGGTGTGCGGGCGGACGCCCCGGACTCGGTCCACCTCGCCGGCTGGCCGGCCCCGCGGCCCGAGCTCGTGGACGCGACGCTCGCCGCCCGGATGGACCTGGTGCGGCGGGTGGTCGAGCTCGGCCGGGCGGCCCGGGCGAGCAGCGGTGTGCGGACCCGCCAGCCGCTGGCCCGCGCCGTGGTGGCCGCCCCCGAGTTCGCCGGGCTCTGCGCGGACCTGCGCGCCCAGATCGCCGAGGAGCTCAACGTCGCCGCCGTCGAGGCTGCGGCCGCCGATGTGGTCGACGTCACCGTGAAACCGAACTTCCGGGCGTTGGGCCGCCGGTTCGGCAAGCGGACCCCGCTGGTCGCGGCGGCCGTCGCCGCGGCGGGCCGGCCGGTGGACGGCCGGCTCACCGTCGAGGTGGACGGCGAACGGATCGAGCTCGCCGGCGACGATCTCATCATCTCCGAGACCCCGCGGCAGGGCTGGGCCGTGACCTCGGAGTCGGGGCTGTCCGTGGCCCTCGACCTGGAGATCACCCCCGAGCTGCGGCGGGCCGGTGTCGCCCGGGACGTGGTGCGGATCCTGCAGGAGGCACGCAAGGCCGCCGGCCTGGACATCACCGACCGGGTCGACGTCCGCTGGACGGCGGACACGCCGCAGACCACCCAGGCCCTGCGGGAGCACGCGTCCACCGTGGCCGCCGAGGTCCTCGCCGTGACGTTCACCGAGGGCGCCGCCCCCGCGGGCCAGCAGGCGGACCAGGACGCGGACGATGCCGGCCAGCGCGCACCGGATCTCGGGCTGACGTTCTGGCTGCGGCCGGCGGCCGGCACCACCGGCACCACCGGCACCACCGGCACAGCCGACGCGGCTGGCTGACAGACCGCGGGCAGGCTTCGCCGGGAGTGTTTCAGGCCGGGAGACTCAGCGGGTGTCCCGGCCTGCCGGTGGACGCCGGGACGGCCTGCGTGCCCCCAGCGGCAGTAGCGCCGCCGCCAGCAGGCCGATCACGACCGAGGCATAGACAAAACCGGTGCCGCCCAGGATCCCCACCCCCAGCAGCACGGCCGACAGCAGGACGAGAACACCGCTGAGAACTGTCATGGCCGGACGATGGCCGTGACCGGCACCACTGGAACGAATTCCGCGGACCGGACATCGCGGATCCAGAGGGCCATATGACCGATATGCCGTGATGGTGGATACATCCGGAACCTTTTCCGATATTTTCAAACTCCAGGATCCGGGAACGCCGGGCCCCGGGAACGCCCAGGCCCTGGGAACCGCCAGGGCCTGGAGCCCCAGGAGCCCGCGGGCTCCTGGGCATCCTGCGGACCGCCACCCACCGCGGCGCCGCCGTGGGCCTGTGGGCTCCTAGAAGTCCTGCAGCCCGGAGGGATCCCGACGGGAAACCGCCTCCACATCAGGCGCGCGCACCCCGCCGTTGTCGTTCCCGCGCGCCATCGCGCCCGCGCCCAGGGGCGAAGCGGACGGGAAGGACGAGGACGGGGCGGATGCCCCCGTGGGTGAGTTGGCGCTGATCCCGACCGGCGGGGGCGGCGGGGGCGGCGGGGAGCCGGTGCCGGGGTTCAGCGGCGGGCGGGACGGCCCACCGGCCCCGACGGCCGGCTGTGTCGGCATGCCGTCCAGGTCGCGCAGCTGCATCTCCAGGTAGGCGCGCAGCCTGGTCCGGTACTCGCGCTCGAAGGCACGCAGCTGTTCGACCTGGCCTTCCAGCCGGCGCTTGTCGTCCTCCAGGCCGCCGAGCTGTTCGGCGACGTGTGCGCGGGCCTCGCCGATGATGCGGTCGGCATCGGCGCGGGCTTCGCGGCGGGCGCGCTCCGACTCGTTACGGGCCTCTCGCAGCGCCTCGTCCGCGGTGCGCTGGGCGAGCACGAGGGTGCGGGCCACGCGCTGTTCGATCTCGGCGTCCAGCTGGCTGTTGCCGGTGCGGGCCGGGGCCGCGCCGGGCGGGGACACGGCCGGGATGACCGTGGTCGCTGCCGCCGACGGCTGCGCGACGGGGCGCTCGCGGGCCGCCGCCTGGGCGGCCTGCACCGCCTGGGCCGCCTGCGCCTGCGCCTGCGCGACCTGGCGCCGGGTCTCCTCCAGCTGCCTGCGCAGCTGCTGGTTTTCCTCCAGCACCTGAGCGGGTACACCGGAACCACCGCCGCCCGTGCGGCGGGCCTCGTCGAGCTGCCGGCGTAGGTCGGTGTTCTCGTCCAGCAGACGGGTGAGCTCGCTCTCGACGTCGTCGAGGAAAGCGTCGACCTCGTCCTCGTTGTAGCCGGTGCGGAACCGGGTCGGGCTGAAGACCTTGTTCTGTACGTCCTGCGGTGTCAGAGCCACGTCGCCTCCTCATGATGCGGCATCGCCGTTCCCCGGAGAGGGCGGTCCAGCGGCAGTCTGCCGCGCGTATTCGCCACGTGCGCGACTTCGTCACAGCCCATCTGCGAGTCTCCGCAAGACCCAGATCACAACTAAGATCAATAAGAATCCGAGGTCAAATGCCACGTTACCGACCCGAAGGGGTGGGACGAACCGCCGCACGAATCTCAGCGGGGGATCGGTGACGGTGTACACGGACTCAAAGACTAGTACGAGGACTCCGGTGGGACGAAAAGTGCGGCTCAGGGAGACCACTAGATCTATCACTACGCGAGCGAACAGCAACAGTAGGTAGACCAGCAGGAGCGCGGAGATCACGTCACCCAGTGTGCTGATGGCGAGCTCTCCTGTACCTGCAGGGACTGGGGTCTGGTGACATCTGGAATATGATCATGACTGGTTGTAGAAGCCGCCCTCACGGATGCGCCGCTTGTCGGTCTCGGTGACCTCGACGTTGTGCGGCGAGAGCAGGAACACCTTGTTGGTGACCTTCTCGATCGATCCGCGCAGGCCGAACACCAAGCCGGCGGCGAAGTCGACCAGCCGCTTGGCGTCAACATCATCCATCTCGGTCAGATTCATGATAACCGGAGTCCCGTCGCGGAACTCCTCGCCTATCTGCCGCGCCTCATTGTAACTGCGTGGTTGCAGAGTGGTAATCCGGTACGCTGACGGCTCGTCGATCGCCGACGGCCTGCGCATCGGCACCGGACCAGCCGGCCGGAGCGGTTCCACCGGGGGGCGTCGCGACATCGCAGGCGGCTCCTCACGCGCATCTATCCGACGGACCGACCGCTCGGCGGGCACGGGCTCACCGACATCGCGACGATCGTCACGACCGGCGTCGTCATACTCGTCTTCCTCGAGGTAGCTTTCATCCTCCTCGGCCAGACCGAGGTAGACCATCGCCCTGCGCGCCACACCCATGAGCGCGACTCTAAGGGACAGCGCGCCGTGGACCGAACAAAGCCGTCCCGATGCGAAGGTGTGTCGCGCCTTCGGCCACCGCGTCGGGGAAGTCCCCCGACATGCCGGCGCTGATCACCGATGCCTCCGGGTGCTCCCGACGAAGCATCCACGAAACCTCACGCAGCCGCGCGAAGGCCGGCCGGGCCGGCAGGCCACGCGGCGCGACCCCCATCACCCCGGCGAGGACGAGGCCGCGGCTGGCGGCCACGAGATCACCGAGGGCGGGGATGTCGGCCGGGCGGGCACCACCGCGGCCGGTGTCGTGCCCGGGCAGGTCCAGCGACACCTGGAGGCAGACGGCGATCTCCCGACCGTACGCGAGCGCCCCCGCGGCCAGCGCGTCCACCAGTGGCGCGCGGTCGACCGACTGCACCCAGCCGGCCCAGCGGGCCACCGGGCGGGCCTTGTTACGCTGAAGCTGGCCGACAAAATGCCAGCAGGGCCATGCTCCGGAGGGCAGTCTGGGGACCGCCGCCGGGCCCGGCTCCCCGCCGTCCCGGCCGGTGCCGGGCCGGGACGGGCCGGCTGCCGGCGGGGCCGCCGAGTCCGGCCGAGGCGGCTGGCCGTCCCCCTCGGGAGCCCGTTGCGGTGCCGGCGGCCGCCATGTGGACGAAACCTCGCTGTCATATTCGCGACAGGGCTCGTGGGAGGCGAGGTATTCGGTCACAGCCGCCACCTTCGCCCGTGCCTCCTGCTCGCGGTTCTCCGCGAAATGCGTGATGCCGGACCCCGCGAGCAGGGCGACGTCCGACGCCGGCCAGTTCTTGCTCACCGCGATGAGGGTGAGCTCGCCGGCCTGGCGGCCCGCCGCGGTGGCCGCGGCGGCGATCCGCACGCGGACGTCGGCGAGGTTGCGCCACAGCTCCTCGCGCCGCCGCGCCGCGACCGGCCCACCCTGCTGTCTCTTATACACATCTCCGAGCCCACGAGACAAGAGGCAATCTCGTATGCCGTCTTCTGCTTGAAAAAAAA
>NZ_CAKKTL010000121.1:14607-15721 GCF_920664355.1 Protofrankia sp. CiP1_Cm_nod2 | reverse complement strand
CTGACCGGCCGTAGGTACCCGGCCCGTAGGTGCCCGCCCGTGGGTGCCCGGCCCGCGGGCCCGCGTACGCGCCGGCGTGATCCGGCCGACGCCGCGCAGGCATCGATCGCAGGACCGGCTACCGCCGCTCGACGGCGCCTCGGTGTCCGACCGCCCTCACGGGGGCTCCGGCCGGCCTTCCGGGACATGGAAGGGGGATCGTCCGGAACCGGATAGCCGGGCCGCGTCTTTATGATCGTGACGTTTCCCAGTAACGGCCCGGGAGGTAATCCCACCTCCCGGGCCGTTACTGCCCACCTCCCGGGCCGTTACTGGGATCGCCGGAAAGCGCGGGAACGCCCGCCACGCCGACACATGCTCCGCCGCCATCCGGCCCACCGCGGCCCGACCCGTTCCCGCCATCGTCCGCTGCCGGACAGTGCCCGGGCAGTGGCCGGACAGTGGCCGACAGCGGTTTGCGGTGAAATCCTGTCGGTGTGACCGGTGACGGGGGCGATGACGGGTCCGAGTGGGATTTCTTCGTTTCGTACACGCGGGCCGACGAGGACTGGGCGAAGTGGGTGGCCTCGCGTCTGGAGGACGCCGGGCACCGGGTGATGTTGCGGGCGTGGGACGTGGTCCCGGGAATGCACTTGCCGGAGCGGATGCTGGCGGCTATGGCGCGGTCGAAACGTACAGTGGCGATGCTGTCACCGAAATATGTTGCCTCGAAGATGTGTACGGCACAGTGGCAGGCAGCATGGAGGTCGGATCCACTGGGGCGGAACCGACGCCTGCTGCCGCTGCGGGTAGTCGACTTCACCCCACCGGAGCCCTTCAGTAAGATCGTCTGTACGGACCTGTTCGAGATCGACGAGGCGACGGCGACGGCCCGGCTGGCGGCAACGGTCGACGCGGCACTGACCGGTAGTGCGCGCCCGTCGGTGACACCACCGTTCCCAGGTCCGACAGCCGAGGAGGACAGCGGCCCGCGTTTTCCGGGGCCGCGGGTGCTGTCACTGGCATGGCCGCGGAATCCGCACTTCACCGGACGGGAGGAGGAACTGTCGCAGTTGCGCGCCCGCCTGCTCGATCAGCGGGTGACGACGGTGCGGCCACAGGCGGTGCGGCCACA
>NZ_CAKKTL010000121.1:0-14209 GCF_920664355.1 Protofrankia sp. CiP1_Cm_nod2 | reverse complement strand
ACGGCCTGGGCGGGGTCGGGAAGACCCAGCTGGCGGTGGAATACGCCTACCGGCACTTCCATGCCTACGACGTGGTGTGGTGGGTGCCGGCGGAGAAACGGGAACTGGTCGTCGACGCGCTGGCCGCGCTGGCGCAGCGGCTGAAGGTGGGGGTGGCCGGGCAGGCGGAGGAATCCGCACGGGCGGCGCTGGAACTGCTGCGCCACAGCTCCCGTTACCAGAACTGGCTGTTGATCCTGGACAACGCCGCCGAGCCGGCCGATCCGTTCGGTGTGCTGAAAGCGGCGGAGTTCAGCCACGGCCATGTTCTGATCACGTCACGGGACAGCCAGTGGTCCCGGCTGGCCAGCACCGTGGAGGTCGACGTGCTGCCCCGGCCGGAAGCGGTCGGGCTGCTACGCTCCCGCGTCCCCACGATCAGCGAGGTGGACGCGGCACGGATCGCCGCCGTGGTCGGGGACCTGCCACTGGCGCTGGAACAGGCCGGGGCGTGGCTGGCGGAAACCGGGATGGCACCCGCGAAGTATGCCGATCTTCTTGTCGACCAGCTACGGACGCACACGGCCAGGAAAGGGCCGGACGGGTCGCCGGACGGGGCCAGCGGACCCCGGCGGGTGCTCCTGACCAAGGGTGCGCCGGACGGTGTGCAGCCAGTCGCGGCAACGTGGACGGTCGCACTGCACCGTGTGGACGACCCGGCGGTGGTGATGCTGGCCCGGCTGTGGGCGCACTTCGGCCCGGAACCGATCCCGGCTGATCTCGTCCGTCCCGAGACCGCCGAGTTGTTGCCCGATCCGTTACGGGAGGTAGCGGCCGATCAGGTACGGCTGCCGGAGACCGCCGGCCGGCTGGCGCGGCTGGCGGTCGTCCGGCATGTCGACGGCACGGTGGTCATGCACCGGCTGATGCAGGCCGTGCTCCGCGACGACACACCCGCCGCGCTGCGGCCCCGGTTGCGTACGGCCGTGCACCGGCTGCTGGCCGCCGGGCATCCGCCGCACCGGAACCGTCCTGACAGCTGGCCCCGCTACGCCCGCATCCACCCCCATGCCGTCGCGACCGGCCTCGTGGAGGACGATCACCCGGACAGCCGCAGTATGATCATTCGCCTGGTCCGCTACCTGCGGGCACGCGGCGACTACCCGGGCAGCCACAGCCTGGGACTCGACGCTCACACCCGCTGGTCGTCCACTCTCGGCGATGATCATCTGCACACGATCGCGGCCCTGGGCAGTCTCGCGCGCACAGTACGAGCGCAGGGTAACTACGCCGAGGCCCTAATCATGTTCAACGACGTGCTCATCCGACGCCGCCGCATCCTCGGCAAGGACGATCAGGACACGATCACCGCCGCGCGCAACATCGCGTTCACAGTACGGATGCAGGGCCACTACGACGAAGCCCGGACCAGGTTCGAGAACGTACTCACCCAGTCGCGCCACATCCTCGGCAAGGACCATCCGCACACGATCACCGCCATACACGAACTCGCGTTCACGGTACGGGTACAGGGCGACTACGCCGAAGCCCGGAGCATGTTCGAGGACGTGCTCGCCCGGCGCCGCCGCATCCTCGGCGACGACCACCCCGACACGATCACCGCCGCGGCCAATCTCGCGTTCACGATGAGGCTGCTGGGCGACTATGCCAAGGCGTGGACAATGTTCAACGACGTGCTCGACCGACGGCGCCGCGTCCTCGGCGAGGAGCATCCGGACACGATCATCGCCGCGGCCAATCTCGCGGGCCTGTTGCGCGTGCAGGGCATGCACAGCGCGGCACAGGCCGGCATCGAAGACGTACTCACCCGACGGCGACGCATTCTCGGTGAGAACCACCCGGACACGATCACTGCCGTACACGACCTCGCCGTCATGCTACGGACACAAGGCCACCACGCCGAGGCGCGGAGGATGCTCGACGACGTGCTCGCCCGGCGCCGCCGCATCCTCGGCGACGACCATCCGGACACGATCACCGCCGCCCACAACCTCGCGTTGACGGTACGAGCACAGGGCGACCACGCCGAAGCACGGACGATGCTCGACGACGTACTCGCCCGATCACAGCGCATCCTCGGCGAGGACCACCCGGACACGATCACCGCCATGCGCAACATCGCGGTCACCCTACGGCTGCAGGGCCACTATGCCGAAGCGCAGGAGATCTTCGACGACGTGCTCGCCCGGCGCCGCCGCATCCTCGGCGACAACCATCCGGACACGATCACCGCCGCCCACAACCTCGCGGACATCCTACGAATCCAGGGCAACCACTGAAGAGCCCGCGCCACACGTCGACGACATACTCACCCGATCACAGAAAATCCTCGACGAGAACCACCCGGACACAATCAACATCCGCCAGAAGCCCCAGTTGTAGGTGGAAACCGGCACGGTAGCGACGGTTTCCACCTACAGCAGCGGAAGCCGTAGGTGGAAACCGTCATGGTGGCAGCGGTTTCCACCTACGAGTGTGATGCGGGGCCGCAACCGCCGGCCCATCCGGCAGATGACCAAAGTGGACGATCGAAAATGTCCGTTCCGATGCCGGAGAGCTCGACGGCCACGTCTCGTCGACCCGGCGGCTGCCCGACAATGATCGGCATCATGATGCGCAGATGTGACGATGATGTGCGTACCACCATCGACATCCAAGATGATCTTCACAGGCAGGCCATGTCGATCGCCAGGGACACCTCACGGACACTGAGCGAGACGGTCGCCGATCTCATACGTCGCGGTCTGGGACACGGTGAGACGACGGAGATATCCCGCAGTGAACGAACCGGCCTCCCCCTGGTCCGCCTCGGCAGGATCATCACGACCGAGGACGTCCGCGCCCTGGACGACGATCAGTGACCACTCTTCTGGACGCCAACGTCCTGATCGCGCTCATTGTCAGCGACCACGTCCATCATGACGCCGCCGAAACATGGCTTGCCGACACCGCCGCTAGCTTTGCGACCTGCCCGATCACCGAGGTGGACCGGGGCAACGACCGAGTCCGCCTGATCAGTCCCGACGGCCAGTGCGGGCGGGGCGGGAGTGTCGCGCCGGCGGCAGCCGTCATGCGCCACCGCTGACGCGCCGGACGGGGATTCAGGGGGTGCTCCCGGGCGGCGCGGGACGAGGGCGGGTGGGCCGTTGCCCGGGCCCCGTCGGGGTAAGTGACATGCGGTGCACAAAAAAAGAACCGGTGTGTAAAATGTACTGACGCCGCCGTGGGGCCTTCTTTACTCTTGAATCGTCGGCTGACAGCATGGCAGGGCGGCCCGGGGGGTGACATGCGGCGCGCACGGAACTGTTGCGCCAAAGGTGCCCGCGCCGCGACAGGATTTTCTCCGCGATAGCCCGTGCGCCGCTTTTTCTGCAATTTTGTCAGCGACTTTTCCCGATGGGCCGGCGTGTCGTTCCGGCCCAGTTTCCGACGACCTGCGGGGGCCACAATGTCAGTGGAGGAAACGCCGTCCACGGTGCCAGTGGAGGAAGTACCGTCCGAGCTGCGGGCCGCGGTCGCGGCCCGGGTGGCGGACAGAAGCGAACAGCGCCACGAAAAAATCGCGGTCCTGCGGGAGCCAGGCGGAATCGCGCGGGCGGACGAGCCGGCCCGGGTGGCGACCCGGATCGACCGGCTGGCCCGTTTCTACCCGGATGTGCGGCCGGTCAGCCCGGCCGCGGTGGCCGCCGGGGAACCAGCCGCCACCGCGGCGGCGAGCGCCGTCCTGGAACGGATCCTGGTAACGAACGACCTGCTCGGGGTCGGTTACCTGGAAGGCGGTGTCGCCGCCGCGCGGTCGGTCGGCCGGGTCGTCATCCGGGACGGGCGGGGCCGGCTGGCCGGCTACGGCACCGGCAGCCTGGTCTCCCCGGAGCTGCTGCTGACCAATCATCATGTGCTCCCCGACGCCCGGACAGCCGGGTTCAGCGGTGTCGAATTCGACTATCAGGACGCGCCCGACGGCCGGCCGCTGGCACCCGTCCCCTTCGCGCTGGACCCGGCCCGGTTCTTCGTCGCCGACCAGCGGCTGGACTTCGCGCTGGTCGCGGTGCGGGCCGCCCCGGCGGAGCTGGCCCGGTTCGGGTTCAACCGGCTGTTCGAAGGGGAGGGCAAAGCCATCGTCGGGGACTTCGTCACGATTATCCAGCATCCCGGCGGGGGGAAGAAGCAGGTCGCGCTGCGGGAGAACCGGATCGTGGACCTGCTCGACCTGTTCCTGCACTACGAGACGGACACCGAGCCCGGATCATCCGGCTCGCCGGTCTTCAACGACCAGTGGGAGATCGTCGCGCTGCACCATGCCGCCGTCCAGGCGTCGGACCACAGGGAACTCGGCGGCTTTGTCAACGAGGGGATCCGGATCAGCCGGCTGCTGGCCTTCCTCCGCTCCCAGCCCCTCCCGCCGGAGCAGCAGGCCCTCCTCGACCGGATCTCCGCCGCCCCGGCCGGCCCGGCCAGCCCGCCCACGGCCGTCGCCCCGCCGGAGCGGGCTCCCGAGACCGTCGGTGGCGGGCCTCGGCTCGCGCTCGCGGTCCCGTTCGACATCCGGCTGCGCGGCGACCTGGTCAGCCCCGGCCCGCCCGCCACCACCGGCGAGGACACGACCCGGACCGGCCCGGACCATGCCGCCTTCCGCAGCTACGCACCAGACGGCCACGGCCCCGAAGGCGACCCGGGCACACCGTGGCCGGAGGTCACGTCGCGCTCCTGACCTGTTCGGCCCGGGCCCGGTGGACGGGTGAGGGGCGTCCGCTGCCGCGTCAGCCCGCCGCTCCTCACCCGCTGAGCAGCAGGAACGCCGCGGTCAGGGTGAGCGCGACGGCGGACAGGCCCGGCAGGCGGCGGCCGACACGGGTCAGTTCCTCGGCGGAGACGACCACGGCCAACGCGATCATCCAGACGACGGCGCCGTGCTCGACGACGGCCATGAGAACCATCAACGGCCAGCAGGAGAGCACACATCGCCTGCCGTGCAGGAACGCGAACCGCACGCACGCGACGTCCGCCCGCCGTCCGACCGGCGGCAGCGGCACGGTGCGCCGGCACTGGGCCAGGCTCCGGCGCTTGACCCCGCCGGCCTGCCAGAGCGCCGCGGCCGCGAGCGCGGCCAGCAGCAGTGCCCGGCCGCCGACGCCGGCAACGTCGACGGCCGCGCGCACGCCGAGCAGGGCCACGAGGCCGAACAGGGCCCAGACCGCGATGTAGGTGGCGACGAAGACGGTCATCGCCCGGGCCCGCCGCTCCCGGATGCTGTTGAGGGCGACATGGCGGATGGCCGGCAGCGCCACCGGCAGCATCATCGCCATCGACATGACTGTCCAGGCCGCCACGACCACCAGCTGACATCCACATCACGGGCCACCTGGGGAATTACTTGAGCACAGCCCCTGGGGAATTACCGGTTCTGGCGACGATCACGGGTTCTCGTCCGTGCCGGCCGGGGATGCCCCGCGGATCGCGCGCGTCGTCGTGCTGCCGACTGTGTGTGGGTTCGGGTCCGTACGGGCGGAGTGGGATGCTGGTGCGGTGGGTGACGGGGATGGGGTGGGCGCTCGCCGGGATTTCTTCGTGTCCTATACCGGGCGGGACCGGGCGTGGGCGGAGTGGATCGCCTGGGCGTTGGAGGCAGCCGGCTACACCACGTTGATCCAGGCGTGGGATTTCGGGGCCGGGGCCGGGTTCGTGGAGGAGATGCACCAGGCCGCCCAGGTTGCGGAGCGGACGGTCGCGGTGCTCTCGGCGGCCTATCTGACATCGGTGTACGCGGCGGCGGAGTGGCAGGCCGCCTGGAAGGACGATCCGCTCGGCCGGAGCCGGAAGCTGCTGGTGTTCCGGATCGAGGAGTGTGAACGTCCCGGTCTGCTCGGTCAGATCGTCGCGGTGGACCTGTTCGGGGTCGACAAGGACGCCGCCCGCCGCGCGCTGCTTGCCGCTGCCGCGGGTGAGCGGGGGAAGCCGGCCACCGAACCGGACTTCCCCGGCGGCCCGGCGGGCCCGGCAGCCTCGGCGGCTTCGGTGGGGCCGGTGTTCCCACCGGAGCTGCCGGCGGTGTGGAACGTCCCGCCCCGGCTGGCGCACTTCGTCGGCCGGGGCGATCTGCTGGCCGCGGTCGACCGGCAGCTGGCCGGCTCGGGCGCGGTCGCGGTGTGCGCGCTGCGCGGGCTTGGCGGGGTGGGCAAGACCGCGCTGGCGGTGGAGTACGCCCACCGGCATGCCGGCGGGTTCGATGTGGTGTGGTGGGTGCCGGCGCAGGACCCGGACCTGATCCCGGGCCATGTGGCCGCGCTCGGGGTCGCGCTCGGCCTGCCCGACGGCGCGGAGATCGCGGCGGTGCTGGCCGCGTTACGCCGTCAGCGGCTGCGCTGGCTGCTGCTCCTCGACAATGTCGAGGACCCGGATGTGGTCGGCCCGTTACGGCCGGTGGACGGGGCCGGCCGGCTGCTGGTGACCTCCCGGCGCGGCGGGCTGGACGGGTTCGGCCCGGCGGTGGAGGTAGCGGAACTGACCCGGGCCGAGGCCGTCGGCCTGCTGACCGCCCGGGTGGGCGGGATCGACCCGGCGGTGGCCGGGCGGATCTGCGCGCTGCTGGGGGATCTGGCGTTGGCGGTGGAGCAGGCCGCCGGCTACCTGGTCCAGACCGGGATGCCGCCGGAGGAGTATGCCGAGCTGCTGGCCGGCCGGCTGGAGGACCTGCTGGCCCGGGGCCGGGTGGCGGACCGGCCGGGGATCACCGTGGGGAACCTGTGGGCGTTGTCGGTGCAGCGGCTGCGGACCACGGCGCCAGCGGCGGTCGCCCTGCTGGAGGTGTGCGCGGTGGCCGCCCCGGACCCGCTGCCGGTCGATCTGCTCGTCGACGGGGTGGAGGAACTCCCAGCGGGGCCCCTGCGGGCGGCAGCCGGCGACCGGCTGGCGTGGGCGGAGACGGTCGGGGCGCTGGTCGACTACGGCCTGACCCGCCGGGACGGGCCGGCGGTGACGACCCACCGGCTGATCGCGGCCGCAACCCGGGCCGGGATCAGCCCCGAGGGTCGGATGACGACGGCGGCCACCCTGCTCCGGCTGCTACGGGCCGCGCTGCCCACCGACATCGAGCAGCCGGCGGGCTGGCCCCGCTGGCGCTCCCTGCTGCCGCACGTCCGCGCCGTGCTGGACGGTTATGACGACGGCGGCTGGGACGAACGGACAGCCCCGGTGGTCTCGTGGCTGTGTGACCGCACCGGCAGCTATCTGGCGCATCACGGCCGGCCGGACACGGCCCTCCCCTACCTACGTCGCGGACTCGCCCTCACCGAGACCAGACTCGGCCCCGACCACCCCGACACCCTGACCTCCCGCAACAACCTCGCCGGCGCCTACCAGACGGCGGGGCGGGTGGCGCAGGCCATCGGCCTGTACGAGCAGGCGCTCGCCGACAGTCTGCGGGTTCTCGGTCCTGACCATCCGCTGGTCGTCACGATCAGGGGGAACCTGGCCGCTGCCACCGGTGCTGCGGAACGCTCGGGATAGATCAGAAAACTCCTCGGACGGTGACCACAGGTGGTCTCGTCGCTGGCAGGCCGAGAGGCCGGTCAGCTTCGTCCACCCTGCTCGGACAGGTCGTCGCGAGCGCTGTCGAACGCGCCGATGAAGGGCGGGCGGGGCCCCGCCCGCACCCTCCGCGCTGTGCTCTCCTCGTTCAGCGCCGGGCCGTCGATTCCGTGCTCGGCGCTCCCGCGGGCCAGGTACGGGCCACGATCGCGGGAACTGCTGTCTGCCCAGCTCAGGGGCTGTGGGGCGGATGAGTCGGCCGGTACGCCGGGTTCTGTGGGCCGGGGCCGTGAGACGGCTCCGGCTGGCGGTCATCCATCTCGGGCTGCCGTTGCCGGCAGCCTCCAGCGGTCTACCCGCAGGCTCGGGCGGGCAGCCCTCGAACGCCTGCGCAGCCCCGGAACCCCAAGAGGCTCCAGGACCTTTTGACCTTGCTCCGGGTGGGGTTTACCTAGCCGCCCGGGTCACCCCGGGCGCTGGTGCGCTCTTACCGCACCGTTTCACCCTTACCGGCGCCCGAGGACGCCGGCGGTCTGTTTTCTGTGGCACTGTCCCGCGGGTTACCCCGGGTGGGTGTTACCCACCACCCTGCCCTGTGGAGCCCGGACGTTCCTCGGCGGCTCCGCGGGAGCGGAACCGACGCGACCGCCTGGCCGACTCATCCGTGACCGTCAGCATATGCCATGACGGCCCGTCCCGGCCTGCCCCGGTAACCCAGGACGGGGATACTTCGTGCCAGGACAACAGGCGGTGCCAGGGCAGCGGCGATGCCGGGACAGCGCGGCATCAGCGGCTACACCGCGCCCGGCACAGCCACCGCCCGCGAGGCAACATCATTCTGGAAGACGGCACCATCAGGCACCATCAGGGAGACGAGGGACGGGATCGGCCGTGACAACGCCTGGAGAGCCCACCAAGAAGATCGACCACACTCGCCCGACACAGCCCCCGCCTGCCGGCGGAGCCTGGTCACCGGGTACCGGCGTGCCCGGGGCGAGCGGCACCGGCCCGACCACGCCCACCCCGCCCGCCGGACCGGTCCCACCCGCCGAGCCCGTACCGGCCGAGCGGCGGCGCGGTGTCGCCTACTCCACCTATGCGATCACCGTCCTCGTCCTGCTGCTGGCGATCGCCGTGATCGTTTTCGTCGTGCAGAACAACCAGCGGGTGGACATCTGGCTGTTCGGTTCGACCCACAACATGTCGCTCGCGGGCGCGCTCGCCGCCGCGACGGCGGCCGGCCTCCTGATCGGGCTGCTGATCGGGCTGATCACCCAGATCAGGGTGCGGAAGGAACTGCGCCAGTACCGCCGCGGCAGGCACCCGGCCCAGCAGTCCCGGACACCCTGACCGGACAGCCCGGCCCGGCCCCCGAACCAGACATACGCCCGGATCGGAGCTGTGAGGGTGAGCGTCGCAGCCGTGAGCGCGGTCTCGGACGGCCCGCTTCCTCGGCAGCCGCTCCAGACCTCGTTACGTATATACATATCAGGTCTGATAGGCCGTATCGATCAGGACGATGACTGCCACCCAGGCGGCCCGTAACTTCGCCGGGCTGCTTGATGCGGTCGAGCACGGAGAGGCCGTAGTGATCACGCGTGACGGCGTGGCAGTCGGCCGGTTCGTGCCGGAACGGCATACCGTTGCCGACCGGCTCGGAGAGGCCCTGCGTGAGTACGCGGCAGACCCCGCCTTCGCGGACGATCTCGAAGCGGCGCACACCGACCTGCGAGCCGCCTTCGCCGGTGAGGTCCGCACGTAGCCAGTCGGCGTTTCCTGTCGTTTCCTGTCGTTTCCCGTCGTTTCCTGTCGTCCGAGCCGCTCGTTGCCTCGGGCGGATCGCCGGGAGCGCGGCTACTGGCCCGGCTCGACCAGGTGGGCGGCGTGGATGCCGTCGTTGAAGCCGCGCAGCACCGCGGGGCCGTCCGAGTACCAGTCGATCGTGGAGAGCGACACCAGGTCGAGGTGAAGCCGGTAGAGGACGGCGGGCGAGGCGTCCAGCGCCAGCTGCGTGAGGGCCTTGATCGGGGTCACGTGCGAGACGATCAGGATCCGGCTGCCCGGGTGCGCGGCCAGGACGCGGTCGCGGGCGGCGGTGACCCGCCGGATCGTGGCGAGGATGCTCTCCCCGCCGGGCGGGGCGACCGACGGGTCGGCCAGCCAGGCGTTGAGCTCGTCCGGGAAGCGCTGGCGGACCTCGCCGAAGGTCAGGGCCTCCCAGGTCCCGAAGTCGGTCTCGCGCAGGTCGTCGTCGACCAGGTAGTCCCGGCCGAGGGCGTCCGCGGTCTGCCGGGCCCGTTTCAGCGGCGAGCAGTACACCGCGTCGAAGGGGACGTCGCGCAGCCGCCCCGCCACGGCGAGCGCCTGCGCCTGGCCGACGTCGGTCAGGGTGGCGTCCAGCGTGCCGCTGAACCGCTTCTCCACCGACATCGGGGTCTGCCCGTGGCGCAGCAGCACGGTGGTGGTGGGAGGAGCGGGCGGGGCCATCCAGCCCGACAGCCGGTGGGTGGTCGGTGCCGTGTGCGGGACGGGCTCCGGCGACTGGGGCTCGGGTGGTTCCCAGGTGCGGCCCTGCGCGGCGGCGTCCATGGCCTCGTTCGCCAGCCGGTCGGCGTGGCTGTTGCGCTCCCGCGGAATCCAGGTGTAGCGGACCCGGGGGAACTCCCGCGCGACCTCGGCGGCCTGTGTCGCCAGCGGACGCATGGCCGGATGTTTGATCTTCCAGCGTCCGCTCATCTGCTCGACGACGAGCTTGGAGTCCATCCGGACCTCGACGTCGGCGTCCGGGGCGAGGTCGGCCGCGGCGCGCAGCCCGGCGATCAGGCCCTGGTACTCGGCGACGTTGTTGGTGGCCCGGCCGATCGCGCCCGCCCGCTCGGCCAGGACGGCGCCGGTGCCGGCGTCGCGGACGAGCGCCCCGTAGCCCGCCGGGCCCGGATTGCCCCGCGACCCGCCGTCTGCCTCGACGACGAGCCGGCGTGCCGGACGGTCACTCATGATCGGCTCCTATCCGCCTGCCAGCCCGCCTGCCGGCTCACCGGCCCGGTCCCGTCCGCCGGAGCGCCCCCGTCCACGAGGCCGCGCCCGTCCACGAAGCCGGCCCCGTCCACGAAGCCGGCTTCGTGCGCACGGCCGGCTCCGCCCACGGGCCGCCCGGCCGCGCGTGCCGACCTGGCCCGGCTGGCCCGGCTGGCCCGGCTGGCCCGGCTGGCCCGGCTGGCCCGGTTCACAGGCCTGATTCCGCGGTCCGGACGAGGATGCGCCGGCACTCCTCACAACGCACGACGGCGTCCACCGGAGCCGCGGCGACCTCGCGCAGGTCGCCGCCGGAGAGCTCCAGGTGACATCCCTCGCAGCGGCGCCGCACGAGCCGGGCCGCCCCCACCCCGGCGGACGAGGCGCGCAGCCGTTCGTACAGGGCCACCAGGTCGGCGGGCAGGGCCGGGGCGATGGCCTCGCGTTCGGCGCGGCGGGCCGCCACCTCGTTGTCGATCTCGGCCAGGGCCGCGTCCCGGCTGGCCACGGACGTCGCCCGCTCGGCGTCGACCCGCTCCTGGTCCGCCCTGATCACCCCGGCCCGGGCCTCCAGCCCCTCGGCGGTCTCCATGAGCTCGAGCAGCTCGTCCTCGAGCACGCCCTGCCGGCGGGCCAGCGAGGCGATCTCCGCCTGCAGGTTCTCCAGCTCACGGGCGTTGGTGATCCGCCCGGAGTCCAGCCGTTCGCGGTCCCGGGCGGCCCGGGAGCGCACCAGGTCGACCTCGGTCTCCAGCTTCTGCTGCGAGCGGCCCAGGTCCCGCAGCTGGGTGGAGACCCGGACCAGGTCGTCGTTGAGGGCGGCGAGCTGCGCGTCCAGCTTGTCGATCTCGGCATGCTCGGGCAGGTTGCGCCGGCGCGCGGCGAGCCGGTCAAGGCTGGAGTCGATCGCCTGTACGTCCAACAGGCGAAGCTGGGTCGCTGGATCGGCCTTCATGTGCTCCTCACTGTGCTCCGCGACGGTGCTCCGCGGACGTTGCTCCCGGCGGCATCCGTCACCACTGGTCCCGGCCCTGGTCAGAATCGTCAGCCTGGTCCTGGTCCTGGTCCTGGTCCTGCCCGTGGCCGTGGCTCTGACCCGCCGCTCGGCCGGGATCCGGCCCGGCCGGCCACGACGAGGGCGCGTGCCACCGCCACGGGTCGGTCACCAGGGCGGAGACCGTGGTGTTCACCGTACGGCCTCGGGCGGCCAGACCGGCACGCAGCCGGGCCGCGGCAACGTGCAGCCAGGGCCATTCACTGGCCCAGTGCGCCACGTCCACGAGCGCCACGTCGTGGGCGGCCACGGCGTCGAGGACGTGGTGGTGGCGCCCGTCGGCGGTCACCAGCGCGTCGGCGCCGGCACGCGCGGCGGCACCGGTCAGCTCGCCGCCGGAGCCACCGCAGACCGCGATCCGGCGCACCGGGCGGTCCGGGTCGCCGGTGGCGCGCACCCCGCCGGCGGTGGCGGGCAGCGCGGCGGCCACCCGCGCGCAGAAGACGTGCAGCGGCTCGGCCCGGGGCAGCTCACCGACCCGGCCGAGACCACCGTTGCCGGGCCGGCCCGGGCCGTCCGACGGCTTCCCCGGCCGTCCCAGCCGTCCCAGCCCGCCCAGCCGTCCTGGCTCTCCCCGCCGTTCCGGCCCTCCCGGCCGTTCCGGCCCTCCCGGCCGTTCCGGCTCCCTCGGCTGTTCCGGCCCACCCGGCCGTTCCGGCAGCCTGTCGAGTGGTTCGACGGCGGTGAGCCCGAGTGCGTCCGCGAGCGCGTCGCTCACCCCGGGGCAGGCCACATCGGCGTTCGTGTGGGCGGTGAACAGCGCCACCCCACCGCGGATGGCGGTGGCCACGACCCGGCCGCCCGCGTTCGTCTCGGCCACCGCGTGCACCCCCCGCAGGAACAGTGGATGGTGGGTGACCAGCAGCCGCGCACCCCGCTCGACAGCTTCCCGGACGACCTCGACGACGGGGTCGACGGCGAACAGAACATGCTGAACCGGCATGTCCGGGTCGCCGACGGCGAGCCCCACCGCGTCCCACGACTGGGCCCAGGACGGCGGGTAGCACCGCTCCAGTTCGGCGACGCACTCGGCCACGCTGGGCTGCCGCGCGCGGGCGCCGGCCGGCAGCCCCAGCGGCCCGGGCCGCGATCCGGGCACCCCCAGCACCCCTGATACCACCGATACCCATGACGATCCGGGCGGTGGCCCGGGCCGCGGCCCGAGCGGTGGCCCGGCCGGTGTCCCCGGCGGCCTTCCGCGACGGCCGCCCAGGTCCGGACGAACGGGAGGATGTGATGCTGCCACCGTCCGGACACTACCGGGCTGTGATCGGCGCGGCCGCGCCGGCAGGCCCACCGTGAGGCGGCGGGCACCGGCCGGCCGCCGCGCCGTACCGTGGCCTCTGCGGCAGACGGATCCAAACCGTGCATGCGCGCTTGTTCAGGCACACTCAGGTCGAAGGAGGCGCAATCGTGATATACGCGCCTGCGGAGGCACAACCAGCGCCCACTCGAGGACGTGATTCCGACATGGCGGATGTATCCGTGACGTTCACGATTGCCGGCGACGCCGAGGTCGTACTGACCCTTCCGACCGCACAGGCCGTACGGCTGATCGAGATGCTCATGCACAACGCGGCGGAGGCCCTGGCCGCCCAGGCCCGTGGCGGCCAGCCGGGCCAGCCGGGGCAGCTGGGGCCGCAGACCGGAACGGGCCAGCATCTCCAGCCCACCATGCCGGGCCCCGTGGGCTGGGGTGACCCGCAGCACCGGGGCGAGCCACCACCTTCGGCGCCGCTGCGTCGCCCGCTGTAACCGGCCACCCCGGACAGACAGTCACTATTTGTAATCGTCTTTGGCTGTCACCCGCCCCCGGCCACCCCGGCAGAGCCCATCCCGGCCCCGGTTCCGACGATCTCGGAGCCGGGGCCGGGGCTGTTCCGGATGCGGGATCCACCCGGTTCCCGGCTCGCGCCGGATCCATCCGGCAGGAGGATCTCGGCACCCGCATCCCTGATGCAGATCTTTGTTGTGCGGATATGGCGTCGGGCTGGATATCCGCGCACTTTTCCCAAACGCGGCACAACTCTAGATCAATAAGGTACAACTCCGCACAGTTTGTCCGCACAGCTCAGCCACCAGAAGGGATACGGATCATCCATGGCGGGGGACATACCAGCCGAACAGATCATCGTGACACATGCGTACGCGCAGGCGAGCACGGTACGTGACGGCGGCTCGGGCCCGGCCGACCAGCCACCACCGACCTACGAGCCCGCGCGGGTGCTCCACTGCTACGGCCGGGTCAGTATCGTCAGCCCCGCCACGGCCGCCCTGGAGTCCCTTCCCGGGCCGGACGCCTCCGGCGCCACCGCCGTCGACCCCGCTCATCTCGACGGGCTCGAACGTCTGGGCCTGGCGGCCTTCCAGTTACGCGCCAGCGCCGGCTACCAGCGGACCAAGCAGGACCGCGCGAGATCCGACGAGCTGTGGGACTGGGACCGGCCGTGCACCGACGTCCCACCACCGCGAGGCTCTTCCTCCGGGCGGGCCGCGGGTGGCGGCGGCAGCGTCCCACGGCAGCCGCGCTCCCCCGCCGGCTCGCCCTCCCCCACCGCTCTGGGCGCGGGCAGCCGGCCCGTGCCCGCCGCCGCCCCGGCCGACGGGCAGTCC